>NZ_DBLYVB010000007.1:0-125094 GCF_057604405.1 Hominiventricola sp. | reverse complement strand
TTCATGAGCATAGCACGAATATATGAAAGATTAAACTCCACTCATGTAGGAGTAAATTCCACCGCATAAGCGGACGGTGGAATTTACTTTTGAAATTTTCATATAAGAAATATCAGTAGGCTTTAGGCTTGCACTATTATTTTTGATTGTATATAATTAACGTAACGTTGCCATGGTGTACTGGTGTACGCCATGGCAATTATTGTTTATGAAAATGAAAGGAAGACTTAAGAATGGCGAACATTGCATTGCTCACAGCAGCAGGGAGTGGAACAAGAGTTCATCAGGATATACCGAAACAGTTTTTACATGTAAATAATAAACCTATTATCATTTATACATTGGAGGCTTTTCAGCGCCATCCGAATATTGATGAGATTTGTGTAGTTATCTTAAAAGGCTGGGAAGAAATACTAAAAGCCTATGCAAAGCAGTTTAATATTACAAAATTAAAATATGTAGTCGAGGGTGGAAATTCTGGTCAGGAATCCATTTACAATGGTCTCATGGCAATCCGCGAAGCACGTACAGAGGATGATGTGGTGCTGGTACATGATGGCAATCGTCCGATGGTGAGTCAGGATGTGATTACGGATAGTCTTGTGAAATATGCACAGTACGGTTCAGCTGTGGCGGCAATTCCTTGCACCGAGGTCGTTTTTGTGTCAGAAACAGGCGCAGAATCAGAAAAGTCTATTCCAAGAGAAATGCTTTGGAGAACACAGACACCGCATACCTATAAGCTTGGAGAACTGTGTCAGGCCCATGAAGAAGCGAAAAAAAGAGGTCTGACCAATATGGCTGCTTCTTGTTCTTTGATGGAAGCTTTAGGGAAAAAAGTGTACTTTTCCAAAGGATCTGAGAAAAACTTAAAAATTACGACGGTAGAGGATATCGATATTTTTAAAGCACTTTTGTCTGCAAAACGGGATGAATGGATGAAAGGCGAGTATTAAATAGCAGAGGAGAGAGATAATGCAAGGGACTTTTCAAGAAAAGAGAAGAAAATTAGCACAGATATTAGAAACGACGTATTTGTGTTTATTTGCAGTGCTTCTGTTATATATATTTCTGGGAATTGCGTCATTTCCGATTCCGTGGAAATCCATTACATTGAATGCAGATGGTAAGACAGTATTTTGGGCAAAAGTGTTATTTGAGGCACCTTATTATTTGCTGCAGATTATAGTACTATTGCGATTTGTAGTGCAGGAAAAATATGAATTAAAAAAGATGTTCACTGCAGCAATCGTATTTATCAGTGGTTATTATTTGTGGACAGCAAGTGAGCACAGAAGATTATTATTATTCTGGTTACTGATTCTGGGAGCATGGAAAATTCCATTTCAGAAAGTAATCAAGGTATTTGTTCGGGTCATTGGTCCGATGATGATCGTGACAACTTTTTGTGCGGTAGTTGGATTGATAGATGATTATACGTATACGAGAGCAGATTTCATCAGACATTCTTTTGGTATTGTATCCCCTACAAATTATGGCGCAATGGTGTTCTTTCTGGTGTTATGCTGGTGGTATTTAAGAAGAGAGAAAATGACCTGGAAAGAAATTTTGGGGGTATTTGGAATCGCAGTATTTTTGCATTTGGGTTGCCACGCAAGATGTTCGACAGTGTTGACGGCAGTGGCAGGTATTTTGATGGGGATGGAAAAAATGCTGAAAGAACGGAAACACCCATTCTTTATTTCTGATGTATTAGTGTTATCGCCGGTGTTAGCAGCGATCGGGATGACGGTGTTAACGATTATGTATCAGGGAACTCCGATGCAGCAAAAACTGGATCAATTACTGAGTAATCGATTGGATTTAGGAAAAAAAGCATTTGATATTTTTTCTTTGACACCATTTGGACAGTATATTCGTCTTTTCAGCAATGCAGAGAATCTTGGGGTTGAATATTATTTCTATATTGACTCGACCTACCTTCAGTTGATTATTATGTATGGTGTGGTCATTCTGGGTGTAGTACTGCTCGTGTTTTTATTAATCGGCTGCCGGGCAAAGGCGCAGAAAGACTGGATTTTTTTATGGATTATTGGATTAATTGCAGCGCATAGTATTATTGAGCAGCATTTGGTGGAACTGCCTTATTGCCCGTTTGTGATTGCGTTGCTGGCAGATACAGAAGTAAAGCCGGGCCTGAAAATAAAGGAGATATTTGGAAAAGTATGGACAAGAAATTAGCAGTACTTGGCAGTGTCATGATACTCCTTTTGATGGGAGGGCTGTATAAGTATCAGAAAAATCAGGATGAGGATGAAGTAGTTGCCCAGACGGAGACGGTGGAGCAGCAGGAGATGCCGGAGACCATATCCGGCTATGAAGACGAAGCAGAATTGATTCAGTATATGCTCTGCCAGCTGCAGAACGAAAATCTGGATTTGGCGCTTCGAGGATGTGCGATTCAGGGCGTGGCAGAAAATTTTAACCTGGAAACTTATATTGAATATACGGAAACCTATGAGCCGTTGGAGGTATTGCCGCCGTCTAACTGGGAGAGCACTGCTTATAGTGCTATTTCAGAGATGCGTTTGGAAGGACTCTATACGGAATGGTTACAGACTGCCATGGAAGAATTAGGCAGTGCTCATACGGTGAAGCTCTATGGCGTGGAAGAGGATGTGCCGGAAAATCCAGATGGAAAATATTATGAAAACCAGAGAACCATTACCGAGATTCTTGGCGCAAGATCTGTAAAAGAAATGTTGATTTATGCAGAAATTGATGGACAGGCTAAAGAACTTCGCTGGACATTGAGCAGGCATGGAAAAAGCTGGAGAGTACTCCTGTTTACATCACTGGACGGATATGGAACGAAAGTGATGGATATTCGTAATACCAGGAAAGATTTGCAGCAATTGGACGAAATTTCTTTTTCGACACAGGATATTCTTCCTGCAAATTATGGAATTTTAAATGCGAACGGAGAAGAAACTCCGGAATTAACAGCGCGTAAATTTTTCCGATACCTTATGCGGCAGGATGTGTGGTCTGCAGCGTCTTATATCAAAGTATATGATGGAGAGCCGCATACGACAGTGGATTTGATGAAACAGCAGGCCGATATAGGAAATCAGATGCAGGCATTTTATTATCGGTTATTTTTCAATGATCAGAATAAATATGAATGGTATTTCCGGGATTTGGCTGCGAGGGCAGGAGATATTGCAGAGGATATCCGAAGTGATAAAGTGATTACCATGAATGTGAACAGTGTGCAAAGAGTATCAGAGGAGTCTGATGGAACTGTGCAGATTCAAGTAGGATATAGTTATGGATGGGGAGGATATTCCTGCCTCATGACCTTAGTAAATGAAAACGGATGGAGAATTACCAACATTGAATGGCAGTAAAGAAAAGATACTGATCAGTATCGTAGTGCCTGTTTATAACGTAGAGGCATATGTGGCAGAATGCCTCGATTCGTTATGTGCACAGACCTATGAGGATATCGAGATCTTGCTTGTGGATGATGGTTCGTCCGACCGGAGTGGTGAGATTTGTGATTCTTATGCACAGAAGGACGAACGAATTCGGGTGTTCCATACAGTAAATAGTGGTGTTTCGGAAGCGAGAAACAGAGGAATCGAAGAAGCAGAAGGAGACTATCTGGTATTTGTAGATTCGGATGATAAGATTCATCCACAATTGCTGGAATGTTATATAGAGTGCTTGGATTCCAACTGTGTTCTTTTGTGTGGAATGACGGAGACAGAGTCAGAACTGAAACAAATGAAAGTGGATGATCTGGAGCAGAGGATACAAGCTTATGACTTGAAGCACTTTGCTAAGATTTATGCAGAGAACCTCATCAATTCTCCGGTGAATAAGTTATATCGGCTGGATATTTTAAAAAAGTATCAGGTCCATTTTCCCGCAGATAAAAACATGGGAGAAGATTTGCTTTTCAATCTGGATTACCTTCGCCATGCTCCGACGCAATATAAGATGATGGAGTTACCATTCTACTATTATCGACAGGAGCGGGATGGCAGTCTGACAGCGGCCTATCGGAAGGATTTGTTCCAGATTCAACAGGAACTGGCAGCTGCAGTCGAACAGTTTATGAAAGACATGAAGGTATGGAATCCGGAGAATCAGAGGATTCACTATGGTTTGTACTGGGATCGATTGTATATGACAGCTTCCATGTGCCGGAGTTATGAAAAGGAACACAAGGATTCCAGAAAACTGAAACAGATATTGAACGATCCCGTATGGGGAAAAGTATGGATAGAATGTAGAAAGAGAAAACTGTGTACGTGGAAGAGAAGAATCAAGAAACTGTCATTGACAAAGTGGAAAATGGGATGGTAAAGTTTTCCATCATCGTTCCGGTCTATAAAGTGGAAGCTTATCTGGACCGTTGTGTGGATTCTATGATTCACCAGACGATAGATCCGGAACAGCTGGAGATCCTGCTGGTGGATGATGGAAGTCCGGATCGGTGTGGTGCCCTGTGCGATCAGTATGCGGAGCAGTATCCCTTTGTGAAGGCACTTCATAAAGAGAATAGGGGCTTGTCGTCTGCCAGAAATTATGGTGTGGAAAGAGCTTCCGGAGAGTGGATCATCTTCGTGGATTCTGACGATTATGTGGAAAAAGATCTCTGCGAGATCCTGGAAAAAGAGATCAGGAAATATCCGGCGCTGGATGCCATTGTCTACAATGGACTGGAAGAGGAAAATGGAGAAGCCTCTCCGGTACGTAGAAGACCCATGACGGGATCTCCTGTCAACGGAAAAGAATATTTGCTGCAGCATTACAAAACGAGAAGCCTTAGTGTGGAAGCGTGGCTTTATGCATACCGCAGGGAGTTCCTGCAGAAGAATCATTTACAGTTTAAAGAAGGAATCCTTCACGAGGATGTGGAGTTTACGCCTCGCGCCATGCTGCAGGCGGAACAGGTGCTGGAACTGGATCAGCCGTTATACCATTACATGATTCGGGGGAATTCCATCAGCACGGCAAAGAACATGCAGAAGAATATCCGGGATCTGTATCAGACACTGGAACAGCAGGTGCGGATTGCGGAGCATCAGCCGCCGGAACTTCAGAAATGGATGAAAAATGCAGTACTGGACAGTTATCTTAATATGGTACAGACTGCGAGAATGTATCAAAAAAAATACAGACCGTTATTGAAGAAGAGATTTCTGTGGGGCAAAGCAGCCACACCCTGGAATCATTTTCGGGTGCTGGTATGCACCTGCAATGTGCGGTTGTATTGTCTGATGAATGATAGTTACAAAAAGCTAAGAGGGTAGTGGATGAAATGAAAAAAGGGTTAATTACACTGGTAGTAGTCGGTTACAACCGGCCGGATTCCATACGACGGATTTTGGGGTCATTGGAGCGGGCAGACTACGATTATGAGGATATTCGCCTGGTGGTCAGCATCGATCACAGTGGAATGGAAGAAGTGGTTCGGACTGCGGAGGAATGCGTCTGGTCCCATGGCTCGAAGGAAGTCTTTTATCGCTCGGAGCGGCTGGGATTGCGGAAACACATTATTTCCTGTGGTGATATGACGGAAAAATATGGAGCAGTCATGATTCTGGAGGACGATTTATTCGTGTCACCGGATTTTTATAATTATGCTATGCAGGCGCTGGAGCGTTACGGGGATGACCCGCGGATTGCAGGAATTTCCATGAATACGAAGAGGGAACTGTTGGAGAGTCCTTATCCTTTCTTTCCACTGCATACAGGATATGATGTGTATTTTCAGCAGTTTGCGTCTTCCTGGGGACAGGTATGGAACCGAAGAATGTGGGCGGATTTTAAAGAGTGGTATGAGCAGAACCAGACCCTGCCGCGAAATGTGAATGTGCCCCTTACCGTACTGAACTATCCGGAGACTTCCTGGGCGAAGTTCTATCAGACCTATGTGGTGGAGAAGAATAAGTTCTATGTCTTCAGCTATGATTCTCTGACTACCAATTTTGGAGATGCGGGGGAACATTTTAACCATGACTCTTCTGCATTCCAGTCAGTCTTGTTTTATGGAAAGAAAGAGTACCGCATGCCAGCCTTTGAGGATGGCGTGAAATATGATATTTTCGGGGAACCGCTGGGACTGGGAAAGGTGCTGGAGGTACCGGAGGAAGAACTGACCTGTGACTTCTGGGGAAGGAAGCAGGAGGCTTCTTACAAGAGATATTTATTGACCTGCTGCCGCCGTCCCTACAAAGTGGTAAAGCAGTTTTCCATGTGCATGAAACCTATGGAACTGAATGTGATGGAACAGATTCCGGGAAAAGAGATTACCCTCTATGATACCTCGGCGAAAGATGACAATTTCAGCGTGGATAAGAAGGAACGGATTCGTCTGCTGGAATATGGCTATGGCATCATCAACGGGCGGGATTTGCTCAAATGGGCGCTTGACCGGATGAAACAGAAATATCGGAAAGGCTGAAGAACGTGAAGCTTTGTTTGATGGGGCCGCCTCTTGGAGAGTGCGGCGGAATACAGAGAGTGATGGTCAGCGTGGCCAATGAGCTGGCGAAAGAACATGAAGTTACCTTGCTTTCTATACAGAATCCAAAAGGAAACTCCTATTATGAAGTGGATCCTTCTATCAGAATCTGCAATATGAACCGGGAGTACGGGAAAAAGGGACAGCTACTGCGCCGGGTAGTGAAGAAGCTGGTGCGATCTCAAAGCCCGGTACTTCCGGCATCTGTGGTAGCATGGACCTATTATCCGAAGGATATGGTAAAGGATTTACAGCAGATTCTCACAGAGAGAGCATTTGACGTTGTCATTGCATCGGCGGTTCCCTGCACGCTGCTTTTGGGACAGGCAGCACCGGGATTGAAAGGAATGCGTCTTATTGGATGGCATCATAATTCGTTCCGAATTTATTTTCGAACGAAGGGCTGTGGGTTTTATGCGCAGCAGAGACTGGCAGAGAATGCATTAAGAAAGCTTGACCAGCTGGTATCCCTGACCAGAAGAGATGCGGAAGAATATCAGCGGAATATGGGGCTTCCATGTACGTATATTTATAATCCACTCAGTTTTTTCAGCAAGGAAAAATCTGAGGTAAACCAGAAAAATCTGTTGTTTGTCAGTCGGCTGGAAGTACAGCAGAAAGGCCTGGATTTCCTGGCGGACATCGCAGAGGAATTGTTCCACAGACGTGGATACCGTGACTGGAAATTGCAGATTGTAGGAAATGGCAGTGGATATGAGAAGCTGAAAAACTGGATTCAGGAGCGGAATCTCACCGATCAGGTGGAACTTCTGGGAGAACAGAAGGAAGTAGAGCCTTTTTATCAGAATGCGTCGGTATTTTTGTCCACTTCCCGGTGGGAAGGATTTGGAGTAGTTATTACGGAGGCTATGGAATGCGGACTTCCAGTGGTGGCATTTGAGACAGACGGTCCTATGGAGATTCTGCAAAACGGGAAAAATGGTTATTTGATTCCCAACTATGAATTGGATAAGTACGCGGATGCGGTGGAAAACCTGATGAAAGATGAGGCACTTCGGTGGAAAATGTCCCGGAATGCCATAGAACGGGCGAAGGATTTTTATCCGGATAAAATTGTAAAAGAATGGAAAAAAGTAGTAGAAGAGAGGTGATTCCTCTCTTCTACTTGGCTATAGCGGTTATTTTCGGATCAGTTTTAAAATCTGACCCTTCAGATACATGATCCGGCACTGGATGGCGGCCTGAAGGCTCTGGCTGGCCGGAACGACGTTCCAGTCGTCACAGAAGCAGTCAGTAGGATAGAACTGCCGGCCTACCGGGTAAACGGAAGGACGGACAATCTGATTGGATGGGGTCGTGTTCAATACTGCGGACATAATGGAGAAGGAACTATTGCAGATAATCTCCCAGTCACAGCGGGACAGCATACAGAGGTCATGCACCAGGGATCCCCGACAGATCTCGCAGGTAAAATGGGAGGTAAAGTAATCAATGAGTCCTCCTTTTTTTGGTTTCCGGTCATAGAAAAGAAGGAAGATAGGATCTTTGACCTGGGTCAGTACATAGTCGGCGGCTTTTTTCCAGTAAGAGTCACGGAGGCGGAATCCCTGACGGACATAGTCTTCTCCAATGCGGAAATGGACGGCTACCAGCGGGCGGCCAGGATATTTGGCACGGAGCGCAGCCAGTTCTTCGTCTACCGGGGCAGTGACATCTTCGGGAAAAGCGAACCAGTGGCGGACTTCCTCCAGATTATCGGCAAAATAGCGATAGGAAATATAGTGTCCGATCATTAAGGTGTTTGTAGGAACCTTCAGAGCATCTGCCTGATAGTTGGTGGTGCGTCTGCTCAAAGGTGGTTCTGCGTAAGTATGGGTGATGGCAGCGGGAAGCTGCTCAAAAAATTCATCATGGATGGCCGGAAAAATTGTATGGATTTCATTGCCGTATTTCCGGTCACTGTCGTTGATACGGTCATTCCATTCCCGTACAAATCCAAATGGTTCCTGCCGATGCTGGGCAATGGTTTTTACAGATGCGTAAGAAAACATCTGATTTCCAAGCTGATCGGCGATTCTGGCTACCAGCATAAAGTAAAGTCCTTTCTTATATCACATATCACAATGCATTTATTGTACAATAAATCCGGAAAAATGGAAATAGAATTTACATAAGGTCCTGCTCTGAATTATAATGAACAAAAAAGAAGAACAATCCGGGAGGGAAAAATGCGGATTTTATATTTGAATACCACCTACTCTGGCGGCGGTGCGGAGAAGGTGACCCGTCAGGTTTATGAGGGAATGAAAGCACGGGGACATGAAGTCTATGAGATCGTCTGTTACAATCGAAGAGGGGCAGTGGAGGATGATCATGTGAAGGTGCTGTATACAAGCGCACCGGAGAAACTGTTTCATCGGCTGCAGACCCACAACCGGGGAAATACCAACCGGACCATTCCCTATGCAGTGTGGTACATTTGTAACTTTATTAAAAAGCATCAGATCCAGGTGGTACATCTTCATAACCCCCATGACAGCTTTCTGGGAATCCGGGATATCCGGACTATTCAGATGTTTTGTCCGGTAGTCTGGACCCTTCATGATTTCTGGGCGCTGACGGGACACTGTGCATTCCCGGTAGGGTGTGATGACCGGTGGAAAACAGGCTGTAAGAGCTGTGAGCATCTGGATAATTATCCAAGACTTCGGAAGGATGTATGCGGGGTACTATTTGAGGAAAAGAAGCGTGGGCTGACTGGATGCGGGATTCGGTATACGGTGCCTTCTGACTGGATGAGACAGCAGTTTGCAGAGTCCTATTTGAAAGGGGAAAACTGTACGACGGTTTATAACAGTCTGAATGTGGCAGACTGGAAGGTATTGGATAAAAAAGAGACGAGAAAGAAATACGGCATTCAGACCGGGAAATTTGTGTTGGCCTTTGTGGCGGCGGATCTGAAGATTCCCCAGAAGGGAATGGCGCGGTTGCTGGAAGTGCTGAAGGGACTGGATCCAGACCGATTTTTGCTTCTCATGGCGGGAAAATGTTCCGAGGAGTGGAAAGAAGCACTGACACATTTTGAAGTGGTGGATTTTGGTTATATCCGGGAGCAGCAGAAGATGAACGAATTCTATGCTATGGCGGATCTTATGGTCAATCCGTCCACTTATGAGACCTTTGGTCTGGTCAATATAGAAGCCATGGCATCCGGAACACCGGTGGCTGCCTTTCATATCTGCGTCATGCCGGAGGTGGTTTCAAGCGAAGTCGGATGGCTCTGCGAAGAGATCAGTGCCGATGCATTCCGGACACTGATTCAGCAGATTGAGAAGGATCGTGGCGGCTGGAAACAGAAGGCGGAGAAGTGCCACACTTACGTGCAGGACAAGTACGACGAGAAAAAAATGCTGGATGCATATGAAGAATTATATCAAAACTTGTAAATAGGGTGCAAAAGTGATAAACTAATACAGAATATGGATAAATATGCGTAGGAGCACCTAATGTTTAAAAATAAAAGTAAAAAACTGATTTGCCGGATTCTGTTACTGATGCTGGTGGATGCCATCATCATTACCCTGTCTGGTCCCATTGCCATCTATGTGCGTTATAATTTGTTGTTTGCACCGAGGGCCATTGAATTTATTGAGAATATTTTCCGGTATCTGCCGCTGAACCTAGTCATTACCATTGCAGCCTTCGCGGGATGCCGTCTCTATCAGGGCATCTGGAAATATGCCAGTGCATCAGATCTGGTGAACATTCTGGCAGGATGCCTGATTTCAGCTGTGACCCAGACCATCGGCATGACGCTGCTGGGACTGGAGTTTCCGAGAAGTTATCCATTTATGTATTTTGTGGTACTGGCCATGGGAATCTCCGTATTCCGTTTTATGTACCGGATTCTGGGATATTTCCAGTCCCGGTATGTGGGCGGAGAGAAGAAGAACATGGAAAATACCATGATCGTGGGTGCCGGAGAAGCAGGCTACACCTTGTTAAAAGAGATTCAGAACAGTAAGTTTATCCGGCAGAATGTGTGCTGTCTGGTAGATGACGATCCGGGAAAACGGGGAAAATATCTTCGCGGTGTGCTGGTGGCAGGAAATCGGAATGATATCTGCAGACTGGCAGAAGAATATGATATTGACGAGATTATGATTGCCATTCCGTCAGCCACCCGCGGGACGGTGCAGGAGATTCTTGATATCTGCAGCCAGACCAGCTGCAAACTGAAGGTGCTTCCGGGTATCTATCAGCTGGTGAATGGAGAAGTCAGTGTCTCCAAGCTCCGCAATGTGGAGATTGAAGATTTGCTGGGACGTGAACCGGTGGATACTCAGGTGGAGAGTATCATGGGGTATGTGTCCG
This sequence comes from Hominiventricola sp., assembly GCF_057604405.1. Classification (NCBI taxonomy): domain Bacteria; kingdom Bacillati; phylum Bacillota; class Clostridia; order Lachnospirales; family Lachnospiraceae; genus Hominiventricola; species Hominiventricola sp. Next base: position 114,260 of record NZ_DBLYVB010000007.1, on the reverse strand, counting down.
GCAAGGTGGTGCTGGTGACCGGTGGAGGCGGTTCCATTGGAAGTGAGCTTTGCCGCCAGATTGCACGGCACGAACCGAAGCAGCTGATTATCTTTGATATTTATGAAAATAATGCCTATGCCATTCAGCAGGAACTGAAGAGAAACTATCCGGAGCTGGATCTGGTAGTACTGATTGGTTCGGTGAGAAATACCCACCGAATTAACGGCGTGTTTGAACAGTACCGTCCGCAGATCGTGTATCATGCGGCAGCCCACAAGCATGTGCCACTTATGGAAGACAGTCCCAACGAAGCGATCAAGAACAATGTCATGGGTACCTGGAAGACCGCACAGGCAGCGGATAAGTACGGAGTATCACGTTTTGTACTGATTTCTACCGATAAGGCTGTGAACCCGACCAACATCATGGGTGCTTCCAAGCGTCTCTGCGAGATGGTGATTCAGATGATGAATGACCGGTCGAAGACGGAGTTTGTGGCAGTCCGGTTCGGTAATGTGCTGGGCAGCAACGGAAGCGTCATTCCACTTTTTAAGAAACAGATCGAAGAGGGCGGACCGGTAACAGTGACCCATCCTGACATTATCCGGTATTTTATGACGATACCGGAAGCAGTATCTCTGGTTCTGCAGGCAGGTGCCCAGGCAAAAGGTGGAGAAATTTTCGTCCTTGATATGGGAAAACCGGTGAAGATTCTGGATCTGGCACTGAATCTGATTCGTCTGTCAGGGTTGAAACCATATGAAGATATAGATATTCAGTTTACAGGACTCCGGCCGGGGGAAAAACTGTATGAAGAACTTCTTATGAGTGAAGAGGGTCTGCAGAGTACAGAAAATAAACTGATTCATATTGGAAAACCGATTGAATTTGATGAAGAGTTGTTTGTGCATCAGCTGGAAGAATTAAATGAGTTGTCGAAGATGGACAGCCCTGATATTAAGAAGCGGGTGGCAGAGATTGTTCCCACCTATCACATGGAAGAAAAGAGGTAGTAATTATGGCACATATTTATCTTGCGTCTCCGCATATGAGTGAGGAGGGTTACGAACAACAGTACGTGAAGGAAGCATTTGACACTAACTGGATTGCACCGCTGGGAAAAAATGTAAACGAATTCGAAAAAGAGTTTGCTTCTTACGTAGGAGCCAATGACGGCGCAGCCCTTTCAGCCGGCACTGCCGCTATTCATCTGGCACTGAAGGCAGCCGGCATCAAAAAGGGAGATATTGTCTTCTGTCAGGATCTGACCTTCTCTGCAACGGCCAATCCGATCATCTATGAGGATGCGGTGCCGGTCTTTATCGACAGTGATTATGAGACCTGGAACATGTCCCCGGATGCACTGGAGCGGGCGTTTGAAAAATATCCGGATGTAAAGGCAGTTATGCCGGTTCACCTCTATGGTCTTCCGGCAAACATGGACAGAATTATGGAGATCTGTAATGCACATCATGTTCCGGTGATCGAAGATGCTGCAGAGAGTCTGGGAACCATCTATCATGGACAGAAGACCGGTACTTTTGGTGATTACGGCTGCTTCTCCTTCAACGGAAATAAGATCATCACCACTTCCGGTGGCGGGATGCTGGTCTGCAATCTTCCGGAAGAACAGTCCAAAGAGCGCACGGCGAAGGTTCGTTTCTGGGCAACCCAGGCCAGAGAGCAGGCACGCCATTATGAGCATAAAGAAATTGGATATAATTATCGTATGAGTAATATCGTGGCAGGTATTGGCCGCGGACAGTTGAAGGTAATTGAGGAGCGGATCGCGCAGAAACGCCATATTTTTGCATATTATCAGGAGCATCTGGGAGACCTGGAAGGTATTTCCTTCATGCCCATGCATGAAAATGAGAGACCGAATTGCTGGTTAAGTGTCATTCAGATTGCAGATGAGTGTCCGGTAAAACCGCTGGATGTGATGGTGGCACTGGAAAAAGCAGACATTGAGAGCCGTCCGGTATGGAAACCGATGCATATGCAGCCGGTATTTGCGGGCTGTGATTATATTGATCATGGTAAAGTGGGAGAGACCTTATTCAGAAGAGGGGTCTGCCTGCCAAGTGACACGAAGATGACGGATGAAGATCTGGAGCGGATCTGTGGTGTGATCAGAGGATTGTGGAGATAACGGATGAAGAAAAGTCTGTATGCCAGATATGGAAAGAGGATGCTGGATTTTGCCATTTCCAGCTGTGCCTTGATTGTGGCAAGCCCGGTTATGCTGGGAACCTATATGCTGGTGAAGAAAAAGCTTGGAACTCCGGTCTTTTTCCGTCAGGAACGACCGGGACTTCATGGGAAAATTTTTAAAATGTACAAATTCCGCACGATGACAGATGCCAGGGATGCGGACGGCAATTTATTGCCGGATGCAGAGCGCAGAACCGAGTTCGGACAGATGTTGAGAAAGACAAGTCTTGACGAACTGCCGGAGCTGATCAATATCTGGAAAGGGGACATGAGCCTCATTGGTCCGCGTCCGCTTCTGGTAAAATATCTGCCCTATTACACGCCGGAAGAGAATATCCGGCATGAGGTACGCCCGGGTCTTACGGGACTGGCGCAGGTGCACGGCAGAAATACCTGTATCTGGGAAGATCGGTTCCGCTATGACAGAGAGTATGTGGAGCATCTGACCTTTGGTATGGACTGCAAGATCATCTGGCAGACCATAAAGACCGTGCTGAACGCTTCGGACATTGTAGCGCCCGGAGTGATGGAGGATTTTGATGATTACAGAAAAAAGCAGCGTGCCAACGCCGGTGTACAGGCTTCCGCTTCTGGAGACGGAAAATGAGCTGTATGTAAAGAGAGATGATCTCTATCCCCTGTCTTTTGGCGGTAATAAAGCCAGAAAGGCAGAACTGTTCTGGCAGGATCTGGAAGCAAAGAAAAGTGATCATGTGGTCACTTACGGAACCAGCAGTTCCAATCACTGCAGAGTCATTGCCAATCTGGCGGCCATGCATGAACTGCCCTGTACCATTATTTCTCCGGAACAGAAGAGCGAGGAGACCTTTAATTCGGATCTCATGAGACTGTTCGGAGCAAAGATTATAGTGACTCCGGTGGATCATGTGAAAGTGACCATCGACGAGACGATGGAAGCACTGCGGCAGCAGGGATACACACCTTATTTTATTATGGGCGGCGGTCATGGAAACATGGGAACCCAGGCTTATGTGAATACTTATGAGGAAATTCTGGCATTTGAAAAAGAGGCTGGGATCAAATTTGATTATATTTTCCATGCGTCCGGTACCGGAACCACCCAGGCGGGACTGGTGTGCGGACAGCTTCTTCATGGAGACCTGGAACGAAGAATTACCGGGATCAGTATTGCACGGAAGAAGCCTTATGGAAGAGATGTGGTTGTGCAGAGTGTGAAGGATTATCTGTTGGCGGCAGGAAAAGAAGAACTGTATCGGGATGATCTGGTAGAGTTTGTGGATGATTATACAGGAGCAGGATATGGCACGGACAACGATGCAGTGAGCCGCTGCATTCGGAAAGTGCTGGTGAAGGCTGGATTTTCCCTGGATCCTACGTATACAGGAAAGGCATTCTGGGGGATGCAGGAATATCTGAAGGCCCATGAAATCAGGCAGAAGAAGGTTCTGTTCATCCATACAGGCGGCGGACCGCTGTTTTTTGATTATCTGGAAAAGGAATATCGCGGGAAGGTGTAAAGTGCACATGGTAAATATTTTAGTTTTGAGCTGCGGCACAAGAAATAAAATCATTCAGTATACGAAAAAAGCACTGGAAGGAAAAGGACTGGTTATTGCCACGGATATGAGTCCTAACGCACCGGCGCTTTACGAGGCGGATAAGCACTATATTGTTCCGCGGATGACGGCCCCGGGATATCTTAATGTGATCTATGATATCTGCAGAAAAGAGCAGATTACCGGCATTTTTTCATTGATTGACCCGGAATTATCCTTGCTGGCAGAGCATGAGGAAGATTTCCGGAAGCTGGGAGTCACCATCATCGGTTCTTCTTATGAACTGTGTGAGCGAACCCTCGACAAGTGGCAGATGTATGAATGGCTGAAGGAGCACGGTTATGCCTGTGCCAGAAGCTATGTGGATAAGGAAGCGTTCTTTGAAGATGTGGAGAAAGGACGGATCAGCTACCCGGTCTTTGTAAAACCGGTACGTGGAAGTGCCAGTATCGCCATCTCCAAAGTATACGATAGAGAGACAGTAGAATTATTATTTGCCCATACGGAAGGCCTGATGATTCAGGAATTTCTGCAGGGACAGGAAATCGGAGCAGACTGCTATATTGACCTGGTAAGCGGGGAGCTGATCTCCGTCTTTACGAAGAAAAAACTGGTTATGCGGGCAGGAGAGACAGATAAGGGTGTCTCCTTCAAGGATGAGAAGCTGTTTGCCCTGATTGAAACATTTGTGAAGGAAAGCGGTTTCCGTGGGCAGATTGATATTGATATCTTTGACTGCGGCGGAGCTTACTATATATCGGAAGTGAATCCCAGATTCGGAGGAGGTTATCCCCATGCCTATGAGTGCGGCGTGAACCATCTCGACTATATTGTGAAGAATCTGGAAGGACAGGCCAACAGTCCGAAGATCGGTGCCTATGAAGAGGGGCTTGTCATGATGAAGTACAACGAGATTATGATACGCAGGGAGAATGAGAATCATCGTTTATGAAAAAGTTATGGATTTTAAATCACCATTCCGGATTGGAAGGTGACCGGCATTTTGAGCTGGCAAGAGAGTTTGTATCCCAGGGCGTGGAGGTCGTTGTATTCATGTCTTCCTACAGCCACAGGGGAGAGAGATATCTCTATGAGAAGGAAGCGGTAGTCAGGAAGATTCAGGATGGACTGACCTATGTATGGCTTCATACGGATCCGCCTTATCATGGAAATGGCGCAGCGCGGATTCTGAATATGATTTCTTACTGTCGACTCATGAAGAAGTATGAGAAGAAGTTTTATGAGCGGTTTGGAAGGCCGGATGCAGTGATTGGTTCTTCCGTACATCCCTTTGCGTGGGAGAGTTCCTGGCGCATTGCCAGACAGAATCATATTCCGTTTATCTGTGAGATACGGGATTTCTGGCCCCTTTCCTTTATCGAAATGTATGGCTGGTCCAAATTTCATCCTGTCTGTCTTCTGTTTTCCGCACTGGAGCGGAGAGCCTATCGGAGAGCAGATGCCATTGTGACCACCATGGAGTTTGGCTACAAATATCTGATGCAGTTTCCCTATGTGAAACGGAACCGGGTATTCTGGATTCCCAATGGATATCACACAGAGCAGATTGACGAAGTACTGGAAAAAGGAGAGGTAACCCTTCCGAAGGAACTGGATCAGTACCTGACGGAACACTGGTGCGCGGTCTACACAGGAAGCTTTGTGGATTCGGAATGTCTGCTGGATATGCTGGATACGGCAGCCTTTATGAAGCAGCAGGGGATGGATGAGATTCATTTTGCCCTCATTGGCGATGGCCATCTGAAAGCGCAGATGGAGGATCGGATTCAGAAGGAACAGTTGACCAATGTGAAGGTATTTTCCAGAATTGAGAAAAGTCAGGTGGCGGTGGCACTTTCCAAGGCAAAATGTTGTATCGCCGCTTTAAAGGACGATCGGGTATTGAACGACCTGGGATTGAGCCTGAATAAATTAAATGACTATCTGTATTCCGGTAATCCGACGGTCTTCGCCTGCAATTCACAGAATGTGGTGGCGGAATCCGGCGGCGGGTATGTGGTGCCCTGCAGCGATCCGAAGGCCTATGGGGAAGCACTTATGAAGGTTTATCATATGACCGATGAAGAGCGGACCGCTATGGGCGAACAGGGACGCAAGGAGATCCGGGAGCATTATAATTATGCCCTTCTGGCAAAAGACTATCTGAAGATACTGACAGACTGTGAGAAAAGCAAAGGAGAACGAAGATGAAACAGTTACTCTTAAATAAAATCGAAAACAGGGAGATCGTGGTAGGAGTCATCGGTCTCGGCTATGTAGGACTGCCCCTGGCAGTAGAAAAAGCTAAGGCAGGCTTTAAGACCATCGGATTTGATGAGCAGGAAGTAAAGGTAAAGATGGTCAATGAAGGCCATAACTACATCGGCGATGTAGTGGATAAGGATCTGAAGCGCCTGGTGGAGGAAGGAAGACTTTCTGCGACCTCTGATTTCAGCTTTATCAAGGATGTGGATTTCATCGCTATCTGCGTTCCGACCCCGCTGGACATTCATCAGGAGCCGGATCTTAGCTGCGTCAGAGAGTCTACCAAATCCATTTCCAAATATCTGACGAAGAATACCATGGTAGTTCTGGAGTCCACCACTTATCCGGGAACCACAGAGGAACTGGTAAAACCGATTCTGGAGGAAGGTTCCGGTCTGAAATGCGGAGTAGATTTCTATCTGGGATTCTCTCCGGAGCGTGTGGATCCGGGTAACCTGATCTATAAGACAAAAAATACCCCGAAGGTCATCGGCGGCGTGGGCAAGGATGCAACAGAAGTGATTGCAGCCATGTACCGGACGGTTCTGGAGGGTGATGTAAAAGAGGTTTCCTCTCCGGCTATTGCAGAGATGGAGAAGATTCTGGAGAATACCTACCGGAATATTAACATCGGTATGATCAACGAACTCGCCATGTTGTGTAACGAGATGGGGATCAGCATCTGGGAGGTCATTGAGGCAGCCAGCACGAAACCCTATGGTTTCCAGGCGTTTTATCCGGGCCCGGGTCTTGGAGGACACTGTATTCCGCTGGATCCCTACTATCTGTCCTGGAAGGCAAGAGAGTATGGTTTCCATACGTCCATGATCGAGAGCTCCATGATGATCAATGACAAGATGCCGGCTTACTGCGTAGAGCGTGCGGGAAAAGTACTGAATCGCTTTAAGAAAGCGTTGAACGGCTCCAAAGTGCTGGTGCTGGGCGTAGCCTATAAGCAGGATATTGACGATTACCGGGAGAGCCCGGCCCTGCGTGTGATTGAGGAACTGGAACACACGGGAGCAGAAGTGGTTTATTTTGATCCGTGGGTAAGACAGTATAAATTCAAAGGTCAGGTGCGTGACAGTGAGCCGGAACTGACAGAAGAACTGGTGGAGAGTGCAGATCTGGTCATGGTAACAGCAGCCCATACGAATGTGGATTATGAGTTCGTGCAGCAGCATGCCAAAGCCATTTTTGATACAAAGAATGTCATGAAGAACTTGAAGAACAGAGAGAATATCGAGGTATTATAGAAATGAAATATGCACTGATCGGATGCGGCCGTATTGCAACGAATCATGTGAAGGCGGTTGTGAACAACAAGCTGGAATTTGCAGCGGTATGCGATGTGGTTCCGGAGCAGATGGAAGCACTGCTGGCAAAACATGGACTGGAAAAAGACAGTTCCATTGCCAGATATACAGACTATAAAAAAATGATTGAGGAAGTAGAGCCGGAGCTGGTGGGGATTGCCACCGAGAGCGGCATCCACGCAGAGATTGCTCTGTACTGTATTGACCATGGTGTAAACTGCATCATTGAGAAACCCATTGCCATGAGCATGGAGGATGCGGATGAGATCGTCCGCCGTTCCGAAGAGAAACATGTGAAAGTGGCTGCCTGCCACCAGAACCGTTTCAATATTGCGGTGCAGGAAGCAAGAAAAGCCCTGGAAGCAGGACGTTTCGGAAAGCTTTCCCACGGTGCGATTCACGTGCGCTGGAACCGGAACCAGAATTACTATAATCAGGCTCCCTGGAGAGGTAAATGGGCTTCTGACGGCGGCGCCCTCATGAATCAGTGCATTCACGGGATTGATCTCCTGCGCTGGATGTTTGGCGATGAGGTGGAGGAAGTCTATGGTTCCACCAGACAGCAGTTCCATCATTATCTGGAAGCGGAGGATGTGGGAATGGCAGTAGTCAAATTCAAGAATGGTGCCATTGCTACCATCGAAGGAACCACCAATGTCTATCCCCAGAATCTGGAGGAGACATTATATATCTTTGGTGAGACCGGTACCGTGAAAATCGGCGGAAAGTCCACCAACAACATTGATGTGTGGGATTTTGCAGACGAGACAGAAATGGATAGTGCGAACAAGCATTTGGAGGAAGCCACCAGCAATGTGTACGGCAATGGACATACCAGCCTTTACGCAGATATGATTGATGCCATTCAGAAGGACAGAAAGCCTTATGTGGATGCAGTCGCAGGCAGAAATGCACTGGAGATGGTACTGGCTATCTATAAGAGCCAGAAAGACGGCATGCCGGTGAAGCTGCCGTTGAAGAATTTTAAGAGTACGGATATGACAGGGGAATTCTAATGCTGAAAGTATGTGAAATCAGTGCAAAAGCATTATTACAGGATCGGTTTCCGGCAGAGACGGCAGACTTTACCATCTGGGGTGTCTCAGATCCGGAAGCGCCGGAAGATCACAGCGTGATTTTTGTGAAGAACAGCATCTCGGAAACCTGCAGCGAGGTAAAAGGAAGCATCTTTATCACCAGGGAAGAGACAGCCCTTTCCCTGGATGCTTCTTCTGTGCAGTTAAAAAGCAGCATACCGAAAAATCTGTACGGTGAGCTGCTGCTCCGGATGGAGCGCATGATGCCGGGTGAAGATCTGTTTATGAAAAATGGAAGCTATGTCAGTGCAGATGCGAAGCTGGGAAAAAATGTGAGCATTGCTCCCTTTTGCGTCATCGGCAGGGATGTAGTCATTGGAGATAACTGCGAGATCGGTGCAGGAACGATCATTAAAGACCATGTGCGGATCGGAAATGACGTTCAGATTAAGGAACACTGTATGATCGGTGTGGAGGATGCAGATATTTACCGCCCGGAATCCGGTGCATGCCGGACTCTGCCCCATCTGGCAGGAACCATCATTGAGGATGGCTGCCTGTTGCTGGCAGGGGCTGTTCTGGCAGCTGGAGATACCAGACCGACCGTTCTTGGAAAAGGTTCCATGATCGGACTGGTAGGAGATGTGGGACATAACTGCCGGATCGGTGAGGAGACGCTGATCAGCGGAAAATCCAGTGTTTCCGGTCATTGTCAGGTAGGAAATCATACCTATGTGGCGCCCATGTCCGTGACTACCAACCGGATCAGTGTAGGCGACCATGCCTATCTGGGAATCGGTGCGGTGGCGATTAAGGATGTACCGGAAGGCGAGAAACAGTTTGGAAATCCGGCGCGGAAAGTACCGGAATTCAAGAAGAAATAGAGAGGTTCAATTCCATGCAGATTCAGAATATTTTGAATTATCTGGAAGCCAGTGCGGCTTCCTGCCCGGAGAAAGCGGCATTTGAAGATCTGGAGCACAGCTTTACCTTTGCACAGGTCCAGGAGAATGCCAGAAGGATGGGAAGTGCCCTGGCGGCGGAACTTTCCCCCAATGCACCAGTGCCGGTGTTTATGGAGAAGGAAGCGTGGACGTTGAATGTGTTTATGGGAGCAGTCTGTGCAGGCTGCTTTTATACGTTAGTGGAACCGGAGCTTCCGGTGGAGCGGGTACGGCTCATTCTGGAGACACTGGATGCGCAGGTGCTGGTGACCACGGAAAAATTAAAAGAAAAAGCAGAAGGACTGGGATTTCAGGGAAAGATCCTGCTGGCAGAAGATCTGGTACAGACGAAAGTGAACCAGTCACTTCTGGAAGCCCGCAGAAAAGGAGCCTGTGATACAGATCCTCTGTATGCCATGTTTACCTCCGGATCCACCGGAGTGCCCAAAGGCGTGGTGGTATCCCATCGCTCCGTCATTGATTTTACGGAACATTTTACAGAGATTTTCGGATTTACTTCCGAGGATGTCATTGCCAATCAGGCACCCTTTGACTTTGATGTGTCAGTGAAGGATCTTTACCCTACGCTCAAATGCGGTGCTACCATGGAAGTGATTCCAAAGAAATTTTTCTCGGTACCTAAGAAACTGATTGATTTCCTTGATGACCGAAAAGTGACGAGCCTTACCTGGGCAGTATCAGCTCTGTGTATCATTTCCATGTTAAAAGGATTTCGTTATAAGGTGCCGGGAAGCATTCGAAGAGTGATGTTCAGCGGCGAGGTGATGCCGGTGAAGCATCTGAATTACTGGAGAAGCTATCTGCCGGAGGCCCGGTATGTGAACCTCTATGGACCGACGGAGATTACCTGTAACTGTACTTATTATGAGATTAAAAAGGATTTTACGGAGGAAGAGCAGATTCCCATCGGAATTGCATTCCCGAATGAGCGGGTATTCCTGCTGGATGAGGAAGACCATCTGGTGACAGCAGAAAATCCGGGTGTGCTGGGAGAAATCTGTGTGACGGGTACGGCACTGGCCCTTGGCTATTATGCCAATCCGGAGAAGACGGCGGAGGTCTTTGTACAGAATCCGCTGAATCGCCGGTATCTGGAACCCATGTACCGGACCGGAGATCTGGGACGATATGGAGAAGACGGGGAACTCTATTATGCTACCCGGAAGGATTTCCAGATCAAACATATGGGACACCGGATTGAATTGGGAGAAGTGGAGGCAGCCTGCCAGGCGCTGGAGGGAATTTCCAGAGTCTGCTGCATTTATGATGAACCGAATACAAAAATCATTGCATTTTATGTGGGAGAGCTGGAATCCAAAGAGATTATACGGGGCATGGGAGAGAAGCTGCCCCGGTTTATGATCCCCAATGTATTTCAGAAGGTGGATGCCATGCCCCTGACCAAGAATGGAAAGATTGACCGGAAAGCATTGATGGCTTCTTATGAGGAAAGGAACTAATATGGACGAGAGACAACTGGAAAACTTAGCTGTGTCACTGAAGACACCGTCCTTTGTATTTGATACGGATATTTTGAAGGCGCGGGCAGCCCATGTGGCGGAGAAGGTAAAGCCGGCAAAGCTCTGTTTTGCCATTAAAGCAAATCCATTTCTTCTGCAGGCCATGGACGAGGAAGTGGAGCGTTATGAAGTGTGCTCTCCTGGAGAATTTCATATCTGCGTGAAAAGTGGCGTGAAAATGGAGAAAATCGTGCTCTCCGGAGTCAATAAAGAATATGAAGATGTCCGTTATGCGATGGAACAGGGAGTACAGCATTTTACAGCGGAGTCGCAGCGGCAGTTTTATCTGGTGAACCGCTGTGCAGAGGAACTGGACAAACAAGTCCAGATTCTCCTTCGGGTGACCAACGGTAATCAGTTTGGTATGAGCGAAGCGGATGTGACAGAGCTCATTCAGAAGAGAGATGAATATCCCCATCTGACCATCCGGGGACTTCAGTATTTTACCGGAACTCAGAAAAAGCAGATCAAAAAAATTGCCGGAGAAGTGGCATATATTGAGGACTTCATTCAGAAACTGGAAGAGAAAGAAGGCTTTGTAAGCCAGGAGTTGGAGTTCGGTCCGGGACTGGGGGTTCCGTATTTTACCAAAGACGACTTTGAGGAAGACGAAAAACTTCTGGATGCGTTTACGGAGATTTTTAAGGAAGAGCGCCCCTATGAAGTGATTTTCGAGATGGGCAGGTTCCTGACCGCCTCCTGCGGTTATTATCTGACGAAGATTATGGATCAGAAAATCAATGATGCGGTGAATGTGTGCATCGTGGACGGCGGTATCAACCATGTGAATTATTACGGACAGAATATGGCCATGAAGACACCGATCCTTTCTTATTTCCCGCAGCACGAGCTGGAGGAGAAGGAGACGGAGTGGACCGTCTATGGCTCTCTTTGTACCGTGTCAGATATTTTACTGAAAAAACTGGTGTTAAAGGATGCCAGAGTGGGAGACTATCTGGTGTTCCACAATATCGGAGCCTATTCTGTGACAGAAGGTATTTATCTGTTCTTAAGCAGAAAAATGCCGGCCATTTATTTATACAGCGAAGAGAAGGGGGCAGAGCTGGTACGCGACCAGCTGGAAACCTGGATTCTGAATATGGAAAGGTAAAGATTGCCATGTATCGGGGTTCGTGTTACAATAACTTGAATCTGGCGACAGAACTATTTTTTGGAGAGAAAAGCAATGGAAGAATTAATGGAGTTACTGGCTTCTTTAAAGCCGGAAATTGATTTTGAAACAGAAAAAGAGCTGATTGATGACGGTCTTCTGGAGTCCTTTGATGTGATCACCCTGATCGCAGAGTTGGAGGATCAGTTTGAGGTGGAGATCCCGGCAGAAGAAATTGTACCGGAGAATTTTAACTCAGCAGAGGGAATCTGGAATCTGCTGCAGCGGATCAAAGGAGAGGATTAACATGCAGTTTCGCGATCTGAAGAAACAGTATCAGGTATTGAAAAAGCCTATGGACGAGGCCATCAGCAAAGTGTTGGAGGCGTCAAATTATATCAGCGGCTCCCAGGTGGCAGAGTTGGAGGAAAAGCTGGCCGCATATGTGGGAGTGAAACACTGCATTACCTGCGGCAATGGAACGGATGCGTTGACCTTGGCCCTCATGACCTGGGGCATCGGGGAAGGGGATGCAGTCTTCGTGCCGGACTTTACCTTTTTCTCTTCCGCAGAGACCGTTGCCTATGAAGGAGCGACACCAGTCTTTGTGGATGTACTGGAAGATACCTTTAATATGGACCCGGACAGCCTGGAACGGGCAGTGAAAGCAGTCCTTGCAGAAGGAAAATTAACACCGAAAGTGATGGTAGTGGTGGATCTCTTCGGACTTCCGGCAGATTATGACCGGCTTCAAAAGATCGCGGATCAGTATGGAATGTATATTCTGGAGGATGGTGCCCAGGGCTTCGGTGGTGCCTGTAAGGGCAGACGTGTGGGAAGCTTTGGCGACATCAGCACTACCTCTTTCTTTCCGGCAAAACCGTTGGGATGCTATGGAGACGGCGGCGCGGTCTTCACAGACAATGACGAGTGGGCAGCTCTCTTAAAATCTTATCGGATTCACGGAAAAGGTACTGGAAAATATGATAATGTACGAATCGGTATGAATTCCCGCCTGGATACCATTCAGGCAGCGGTTCTGCAGGTGAAACTGCAGGCATTTGCGGAATATGAACTGGAGGATGTGAACCGGGTGGCAGCTGTCTATACCGAGCAGTTAAAAGACTGCGTGAGAGTACCGGAGATTCCGGAGGGATATCTTTCGGGCTGGGCACAGTACAGCATCCTTCTGAAGGATAAGGAAGAGAGGGACAGTCTGCAGGCTTACTTAAAAGAACAGGATGTTCCATCCATGATTTATTATCCCAAGGGAATGCATCAGCAGACCGCTTTTGCAGGATGTGAATTCTATGGAGAAACCTTCCAAGTATCGGAAGATATCTGCGGCCGGGTACTGGCGCTGCCATTATCTCCCTATCTGACAGAGGAAGATCAGCAGAAGGTGATCCGGTTGATTCGTGAGAAAACAGGAGCAAAGGCATGAAAATATTATTGATATCCTATGATTATTTTCGGTATGACGGACGTGTCCGGGAGTTGATCAAAGTGGCAAAAGACCTGGGGGATGTGACCTATATTACCCGTGGTGACGGAGATGAGCAGCCCCAGGAAAAGCAGCATATCGTTTACAAAGACCATGGATACATGGATTTTATCCGGTTTTGCAGCCGTCAGGCAAAGAAACTGGGAAAACTGGATTTGATTTTCATTGACAACCGAAAGGGAATCATTCCTGGCTATCTGGCAAAAAGAATCAGTGGTGCAGAATATGTGGTGCAGGACTGCCGGGAGCTTTACAGCATCCGCAGTGCGTCCGGTATTCCGGGAAAGGTTGGCTGTCTGGTGGAAAAAATGTTTACCAGACATTCCGATGTGGTTATTGCAGCCAATGCCTTCCGTGCCAGAATCATGGTAAAGATGTTTGGCCTTAAGAAAGTGCCGCTGAATTATGAAAATATCAGGAGCCTGGAATACAGCAGCCCGGAGGCAAAAGCGCATGTGGCAGAGGAGTGCGGTGAGTTTTTTAAAGAGAAAAAGTTCCGCATTATTTCCACCGCAGGCTGTGATGTCAGCCGGACTACTTCCCGCATGGTACAGGCCATGAAGGGACTGGGAGACGACTATGAACTGTTCCTCATTGGCGAAAGCGATGAGGAGGATGAGCTGATTATCCGGGAGACCATCCGTCATCTGGGATTGACCAATGTGAAGATTTTCCCGCGGATGGATCAGGATCATCTGAAATATTTTATTGAAAACAGTCAGGTGGGCATGGTGACCTATCATCAGCACGACCTGAATAATAAATACTGCGCCAGCGGCAAGATCTATGAATTCCTTTTTGAAGGAAAGCCGGTGGTGACCTCCACCAATCCGCCCCTTGCTGATTTCTGCGGAAAATATGGCATCGGTATTGCGGAGGATAATTATGAGCAGGCCATCCGGACCATTGCGAAACGGTACGACGAATGGCAGCAGGCAGTAAAGAATTTTACCGCCCGTGTTCATGTGGAGAAAAATAATGAGAAACTGGCGGAGCGCATTCGCCGGAGACTGGAGGAAGTACAGTCATGAAAAAAGTGATGCTGGTATTCGGCACACGCCCGGAGGCCATTAAAATGTGCCCTCTGGTCAATGAACTGAAGAGCAGAAAAGAAATTGAGACGGTAGTCTGCGTTACCGGACAGCACCGGCAGATGCTGGATCAGGTACTGGAGGCTTTTGATGTGGTTCCGGACTATGACCTTTCTATCATGAAAGACCGTCAGACCTTATTTGATGTGACAACCAATATTTTGAACCGGATCAAAGAGGTGCTGGAGGAAGTGCATCCGGATGTAGTGCTGGTACATGGAGATACTTCCACCACATTTGTAACCGCTCTAGCCTGCTTCTATCTGCAGATTCCGGTAGGACATGTGGAGGCAGGACTTCGTACCTACAATATTTATTCTCCTTATCCGGAAGAATTTAACAGACAGGCGGTCAGTATCATCTCAGCCTATAATTTTGCACCGACAGAACTGTCGAAGCAGAATCTTCTGAAGGAAGGTAAGAACCCGGATACCATCTATGTGACGGGAAATACAGCTATTGACGCGCTGAAGACAACGGTTCGTGCGGATTATACCCATCCGGAACTGGAGTGGGCAAAGGGAAGCCGGCTTATTATGATTACGGCACACCGCCGGGAAAACTTAGGCGAGCCTATGAAGCATATGTTCCGCGCCATCCGCCGGGTATGCGACGAGCATCCGGATGTGAAGGCCATTTATCCCATTCATATGAATCCGGTAGTCCGTGAGACGGCCCGTGAGATTCTGGGAGATGATGAGCGGATTCACATTATTGAACCGATGGATGTACTGGATTTCCATAATTTCCTGTCCAGAAGCTTTCTAATTCTGACGGACAGCGGTGGAATTCAGGAGGAGGCTCCTTCTCTTGGAAAGCCGGTTCTGGTTATGCGGGATACCACGGAGCGTCCGGAAGGCATCAAGGCCGGTACATTGAAGCTGGTGGGAACTGATGAACAGGTCATCTATGAGAATTTTAAGCTTCTGCTGGAAAATGAGGAAGCTTACAGGGCTATGAGCACGGCAAGCAATCCTTACGGGGATGGCTTTGCATGTAAGCGGATTGCAGACATTCTGGAAGGAAAAGCATGAGCATTTATCTATTAGTATTTCTTCTGCTGGCGGCGGGGACTCTTCTGGAGTACTTCCGTCCGCAGATCAAAACATATGCATACTGGATCTGCTGGGCGGCCATGACTGGCTGCCTTTGCTTCCGGTTCGGACAGGGAACCGATTATGTGACCTATCAGGGACTCTATGAGACGATCCCGGTAGCCATCGATCTGTCCCAGGGATATATCTGCGGATTTTATCCGGAGATCGGATGGAGACTCTTATCTGCAGCATTTAAAGTGTTTGGCGCACCTTTCTGGGTATTTACAATGATTCTGGGCCTAACAGAAATGCTGCTTCTTCATCGGTTCGTGAAACGGTTCGTGCAGGGAAGGACAGCAGGTCTATTTATGCTGTATCCGGTATTGTATCTGGTATATATGGTATCCGGACTCCGCCAGGGACTGGCGGTCTGCCTGTTTCTGGGAATTGCTCTGCCGTTTCTGATAGAGCGAAAATGGATTGCTTATGTGGTAATAATTCTGATCACGTTTTCATTCCACCGGGTAGCACTTGCCTGGCTGGTGTTGATTCCGGCTATGTATCTGCCGGTGAATGTCATGATGGCGCTGGCTGGACTATCTGCAGTGGGAGGACTGATCCTACAGATCGGTCCGGTAGAACAGCTGTTGGCAGATCTGATCCCGGTTTATCATGTGCAGAAATTTTTGCTGGCAGGAGAAGTCAGTTGGTTTGCCGTAGGAGAACGGCTGGCAGCGGCGGCAGTATTAACGGTTCTCTACCCTTGGACGAGGGAAAATGTGGATAAGATCCGCCCGGAGACCGAGGTACTGTGGAAAACCTACCTGTGTGGCGTCTGTGCGTATCTGCTGCTGTGCAGCAGTTCTTATTATGCCAGCCGTTATGGCGCTATTTTCAAAGTGGTGGAATGTGCGCTGGTAGTGGATCTGGCCATGGGACAGGAGAAAATACAAAAGGCTGTGGCTATTTTCTTCTTCTGCCTGACCTGCCTGATGGGTGTGAAAAACTTAAATGCCATGACCAATGAAGGCGGTTATGCAAAACTGGGCTATCATTTTTGGAACCATCCCTATGTATCCATTTTTGATCAGGAGAAGATCGAGGAGTACTTTGGATATCAAGATCGGGTTCAGGTGATTTATGATGCCAATATTGAGGATCAGGAACTCTGGAGACTGGAAAAATAGAGGAGCAGAAGGATGTTACTGGAGACTATTTTGACGGCAGTGCTGTTTTTTACGGGGACAGCGCTTAGCGGTTACACGATTCGTCATATTTTAAAATTAAAACAGGAAGGATTTCTGTTTTCAATCCTGGTGGGCTGCATGGGCTGGTGGGCGTTGATGGAAGTGATTCTCATTCCCATGACCATGAAGCTGGCAGCTTTTCACACGTTTGTGTGGGTCTATACGGCAGCAGCAGGAGCGTTGAACGTGGCAGGATTCTTTTGCTGGAGGGAGATTCTGGAGGACGGAAAAGCACTGATATCTGGCTGGAAACAGAATCTGACACTGGGGCATCTGGTGGCAATTGTATTAATTATCTGGCAATTATATTATCTGGCACATCACATGTATCTGGAATGGGACGATACCTATTATGTGAATCTGGCCAACACGGCACTGACCACGGATAAGATTTACTGGGTCTATCCGGAGACGGGAACCTTTGCGGATTTTGACAAGCGGTATGTATTGTCTTTATGGCCAATCTTCTATGCGTGGCTTTCCAAACTGACAGGCGTGCTGCCAACGATTATGGCCCATACCATTCTGCCCTGGCTGGTTCTGCCAGTGGCCTATCTGGTGTATGTGCTGATTGGAAGAAAGCTGTTCCCGGAAGATCGTGAACTTCAGGGCATGTTCCTTGCCATGGCGGTGATGCTCCATCTGTTCATGAGCGGGGAACATACGGCAGGACTTACCTTCTTAAGCATTACCCCCTGGGTGGGAAAAGGAATTCTGGCGACGATTCTAATCCCGGCGCTGTTTTACTGGATTTTGAGAACTGCTGAGAAGGAACAGACGGCAGATTTTCTACTGTTGGGACTTACCTGTCTGGCAGGATGTCTGTTATCCTCCATGGGAATCATGCTGACTCCGGTATTTGTCGGTACGGCCATGCTGCTGGCAGGAATCCGCAAGAAGAGTATTTCCTATGTAGTGAAAGGGGCGCTTGCCTGCCTTCCCTGTGTGATTCTTGGAATTTACTATATTGTGTTGACTCATTAGGAAAGGAATTCGTATGCAGAACTTTTTGGAAATTGCAAAAACAGATTTTACGGATACCTTCAGCGGCGCATGGATCTTTCCTATGTTACTGGTTGGAATTCTATGGATTCTCTGGCAGGAGAAAGACTGGATGCGGAAGCTTCTGTTGGGAATTCTGCCGCTGGTATTTTTATTTTTCTACTGGTGTCCGTTGACTGGATTGTTTTTCATGAAGGCTTTGGGAGAAAATGTGTACTGGAGAATCCTGTGGCTTTTACTTCTGGCGGTGATCATTCCTTATGCGGGATGTCTGCTGCTGAAACGGTTTTCCGGGCTCTGGCGACAGGGGGCATTTCTGGTATTACTGGCAGTCATTGGACTGGGAGGGAAATGTGTGCTTTCCTCCGAGTGGTTTGAAGCAGCCACTAATGACTATAAGGTACCGGAAAATGTCATGGAGATGGCGGATCTTCTTCCGGAGAATGTACATGTGGTGGCATCCAATCGGCTGACCCCCTATCTGCGGCTGCGGGATCCGTCCCTGACACTGGAATATGCCAGAAATGCCCTGCAGTATAATGTGCCTCAGGACAATATGGTAGGCCCTATGATTGAACTCTACTGGGCACTGCAGGAAGAAGAGATTGATGTGGGGAAGGCAGCTCCTCTGGCAAAGGAAGAGGAGTGTACTTTTGTGATTGTGTCCAAGAGCCATACGTACAATGGAGACTGGGAAGATTACGGGTACAAGCTGTATCACGAAACGGATGAATTTACGATTTTTGTAGATCAGGATTACGAGAGAGGACAGGATACAAGAAAATGGGAAGAATAAAAGGATTAAAGCCATTTGCAAAGACGTTTTTTGCGCTGATTGCTGTATTTTTCCTGTCCATGACGCTGGTGTATTGTATTCCCACCTCATGGATTCAGGACAATGTGGAAAAATCAGTAGAGGTGATTGACAATGAGGGAGAATACCCCATGTATTTTTTCTATCGGCACAGTGCAATCATTGATGAGCATACGGATAAACTGATGTATACCAGTCTGATTCAGAACCGGGATTATTATAATCCCATTCAGGCATCCGTGAGTGTGAATCAGTATCCCCGCTACTGGCATGGCTATCAGGTGATTTTGCGTCCATTGACGGTGATTTTCCAGGTGCAGGAGCTTCGTTTCCTGGGAATGTTTGTATTCCATCTTCTGTTCTTCTGGAGTGCCTGGCTCATGGCAAAAAAGTTAAAACCGGCCATTGCCATGTGTTATGTGGCTGCTGTGACTAGTGGATATATTGTGTTCCTTCCGGTCTGCTTCCAGTTCTTTACCACCTTTGCAGTCTTGTTTGGTGCGTTGATCGTGCTGCTGACCCGGTATGAGAAGGACTGCACCATGAATCTCATGCTGTATTTCTTTGTAGTAGGGATGGTAGAGAATTTCTTTGATTTTCTGACTTATCCGATTATTACACTTGGAATTCCCCTTGTGGTGCTACTTTGGTTGAAAATCCGGGATGAGGCGGCAGATCTGAAGGAAAATTTGATCTTTACGGTGAAATCTTCCGTCTCCTGGGGACTGGGATATGCCCTGACCTGGATTGCCAAGTGGGGCATTGCCACAGTTGTGCTGGGAGTCCGGTATTTCTGGAGAACCATGAGTGTGGTACAGTATCGTCTGGAAGGAAGCGAGGATGAGCCTCTGGATCGGATTGGAACTTTGCAGAAGAACCTGAAGGCATGGATGAATGTGCAGGACGGTGGTATCATTAGCTGGAGTAAAGTAGTGATGGTAGTACTTCTGGTATTTATCATTCTGATCCTGGTGAAAAAGCTGAAGGATAAAAAGACGATTGCAGCCAGCCTGCCTATCGGTCTGGTGGCACTGTATCCGTATATCTGGTATCTGGTCATGTCCAATCATTCCCAGATTCATTACTGGTATACCTACCGGGCACAGGTACTGACTATGTTTGGTATTCTGGTGTTCATTGCCAGCATTTTAAGGGAGAAGAAGCCGCGTGAAGAATAGAGAAAAGAGAGACTGCTGGATCTATGCCATCTGTATGATGATTCTGGCAGAAGCGTTCAGCTGGTTTCAGCCCATTTATACCAATGTGGATAATTTTATCACTTCCATGGTGATCAGTGCAGTTTATGATAAAGATACCTATAGCATGGTATTGAATCCGATGCTTTGCTGGATCATGTCTTTCATAGGAAAGGTACTTCCGACGGCTGATGCTTTTACGCTGGTGACAAAGATCGTACTGCTGGCAGGAATCGGTTCTATCAGTTATTTTGTGGCATTGCATTTCCGGCACTGGACGGAGAGGCTGTTTGCCGGAGCTGTGTTATTTCTGCTTACGATTGAGATGAATTTGTTTTCAGACTATTTTATGGTGTGGGCGGCATTCTTCACGTTCGTGGGAATGGTATGGCTGTTAAGATCTATGAAGACAGAAGTGCATGGAAGCTGGATTGTGGCAGGTACTTTTTTCATCTGCTGTGGTCTTATGTGGAGGCTGGGTGGTTTTGTACCCTTTATTCCGTTTCTGCTGCTGGACTGGGGCATGGATTTTTTGTTTGGAAGCAGAGGGAAAGAAGAAAAGCTGCAGTATTTGAAGAAAACAGTCAGAGTATTTGGACCGATGATGATCTGCTTTGCCTTGCTTCTTGGTATTGATTATGGATATAAGCATTCCGAAAAATATGAGGACAGTGTGAATTTTTGTGATGTAGTCAGCACAATTGTAGATTATCCGATGGAAACTTATGATGCAGTGGAAAATCGATTGCCGGAACAGATATCGGAAAATGATTATTATAGCTTGACAGAGCATATGTATGCAGATACAGAACGAATTACGACAGCGTATTGCCAGAACATTGCAGACATAGGGAAAAAAGATGAGATTGTGATCAACATGAAAGATATTTTTCAGAAGACCTATTCTTTGATTGCCAGATTTTATGGGCTGAAGAATTTCAAAGTCTGGGGTATTGGATTGATGCTTCTGGCGTTCTGGATCTTATTTTCACAGACAGCGTGGTATGAAAAGCTGGAAATCGTATTTGCGGGTGGTGGAGCTTATCTGATGATGCTCTATTTGATGCTGGTAGGACGTCTTCCGGAACGTGGAATGCAGGTGATGCTGTATGCGGCTATGGGAATTTTTCTCGTAAAAGTTAGCTCTATTCATGTGGAGAAAAGGGTACACAAAATCGAAATGATAGCAGTTATTATTTTTTGTGGCTTGGTATTATGTCGTCTACCATCTGTTAATTTTGGCGTACATCAGTCTTTGTTGTCTGTCAAAACAGGTGCTAACGAAGAAAAATGGGAACAAAGCTATCAGGATAATGCAGTATATCTTTGGAAAACGGCAGAGCATAGAAAATATCCGATGCGAGATTTTATGGCACAGGGAAAACTAATGTCAAAGAATTTTATGGAGCATAATCTTGCAGAAGGTGGCTGGGACTTTAATCAGGTGTACTCAAAAGGGCAGATGGAACGCCTGGGAGTACCAAATCCAATCCGAGCACTGGCGGAGCGACCACATACTTATTATGTGGCAGAAGATTGTAATGCTGTTCTGACTTATATTCGGGAACATTACGATGAGAAGGTTCAGGCGGTACAAGTTGAGGAATTAGATGGAATCCCGGTATGGCAATTCCAATAAGTAAATAAAGAAGACGTCTGCTTAGTGCAGGCGTCTTTTTCGTACCGCTCGGATCAGTTTCTGACCGAAGAGATTTTTTATAGTCTGTTTAGCGTAGAAAGAACATTCCCGGAGAATCCAGAAAGGTGTTACATGAAATACCCCCAGTTTCTTCTGCATACGGATTTTTTCTTTGTGAGAAAGCAGTTTATTCTGATCGGAGAAACCGGCGATTTCATAGACAGAAACTGGAATGGGAAGATAGTCAAAGGAAACTCCCTTTAAATACATGGCCAGGAAAAACTCATGATCCGCACATACCCGATAAGAAACGTCATAGGGGTGTTCTAGTAACAGGTCCCGCTTTACGAAAACGGACTGATGACAGAATGCCATTTCGTAAGTCAGGTGATCCAGTGGGAGCGCGGGATATAGTTTTGTCTTGCTCTCATAGATACAGAGGGTATCTCCGTATAGGATAGAAGCATCCATTGGATGCGCAAAGACCTGTTCCAGAGTAGTTGCATCTGCCAGCAGATCTCCTGCATTTAAAAACAGAAGCCATTTGCCATGGGCTTTTTTTACCCCTTTATTCATAGCGTCATAGATGCCATGATCCGGTTCGGAAGAACAGAAAAAAGGAATCTGCTTTGCAGAAAATAACGGTTCCAACTGTCCAAGAAACGGAACCGTTCCATCATCGGATCCACCGTCGATGACCAGATATTCGAAGTCAGTCCAAGTTTGTTGAAGAAGACTGTCCACCGTGGCGGACAGAGCCTCTTTTGCCCGAAAGCAGACGGTAATGACAGATAAGGTTGGCATATCCATATCCTACCTCGTTTCCCGATGGCGGGCATCATTTTCAGGTGTCATATGGGTGGTATCCCGGATGACAAACTGAGGACTGTTGTTGAGGCAGATATAAATTCTGCCGATATATTCACCGCAGATTCCCAGCATAATCATAATCATTCCACCGACGAACAGCATCACAGCCATGAGGGAGCTGTAGCCGGCATCAATGAGCTTAGGATACATCAGCTTGTGAATGACCAGATATAATCCCCAGCAAAAGCCAAGAATGGAACTGCCAACTCCAACAAAGGTGGAAAGCCGGAGTGGAATAATAGAAAAAGCGGTAAATCCATTGGAGAAAAGGGAAATCAGCTTTTTTAGATTATACGTGGAAGTACCGCTTAGACGTTCCCGGTCCTGCATGGGTACTTCTGCAATTTTTCTGGTAGCACGGAGCAGAAGACCGTCAATATAAGGATATGGATTCTTGTATTGGAGCAGTTCTGCTGCGATAAAGGACTGCATGGCCATAAAATTGGTCAGGCGCAGATGTTTTGGTTTGTCCAAAAGGACACACATCATAAAATCATTAAACCGGCTTCCTGCAACCCGGAAGAAGCTCTCTTTCCGGTCTTCAAATTTATATTGGGCCAGCGAAACGTCATAACCATGATTCAGAGGTTCCAGAAGCTCCCATAATTTGTCCATGGGACATTGAAAGTCGTCATCAAGGAAGACGATTTGTTCGCCTGCCGCATAGGAAAGACCTGCCATCATAGCAGCGTGCTGACCAAAGTTTTTTGTAAAATCAACGACCCGGAGCCAGGAATGGGTTTCTGCATAGTCTGTTAAGACCTGTAAAACCTGATCCGGGGAATTGTCATTGACAGTGATGACTTCATATTCCATTTCCGGACGTTCTGTCATTTTTTGTTCGATTTCATTTAATACCTGCAGAATCGTATGTTCACTTCGATAGCAGGGAATTACAAAACTAAGTTGTACCATGAGTACTGCCTTTCTAAGATTATAATTTACCGATCAATGTAAGAACCTGTCTGCCAATCTCTCGCATATCTTCTGCATCATATCGCTGATCCACAGGAAGTGGACAGATGCAATTAGACAAATATTGTTCCCAGGTGCTGGAATCCGGATTTTCTGCCGTTTCACTCCAGAGCTGGGGTACATAGATCTTCTTCTGAATCAGTTCTTTCCGCAGAGTGTCACTGGAATAAAGGAACGGATAATACAGTGCCGGACGAAATTCCGTCAATGAAATTTCGTTGACAGGCGCAAGCACTTCGTGAAGGGCTTTCATATTTTCCATTCGTTTCTGACGCACATGCTCGTAATCTACCACATTCAGCATGGCAGATGTGAGAGGGGACATGGCCTGAATACCGCAGGAGCCGAGACGTTCTTCATTCTCTTTATTCAGTGTATAGGAATAATTGGTACCATATTCATAACTCTGCAGCAGATGTGACGTATACAGACTGGAAGTAGAGACCGGAACTGGCTGCTGACAGATCTGACCGCCGACTGCGTAAGCACCGTCGGATACGCCAAAAAATTTTCTGCAGGAATATACCTGGCAGACTCCTTTTTGCGGTGCGGAGAAAAAGGACTGGGTATTATCGATGAGAATCCGGGAATCATACTGCTGCACCATATCCTGAATCACCTGATCCGGCTGGATTCCAAAATAGTTTACCCAGAGAATTCCTTCCTTTTCCTTTAAAGAGACAGATTCAGGAAGAAACTGCTGATTAATATGGTAATAGCGGATCTGTATCTGGGGAAGTTCCTTACGGATGGTTTCCTCAACAGTCGCACAAATATAAAATGGCAGATAAATCATATCCCATTTCAGCTGCTTTAGTGCATAGGCAATGGCATACCGGCCGGAATTCAGAGCGGCTACATGCTCGCCCGAATAATAGGGAACTCCGGCTGCGAATTCGATGGGAAGGTATCCGCCGTATTCTTTCATCATAACGTTCTCCTAAAATAAGTGATATCTAAACTATTATAGGAGAAATTTTCAGTTACGTCAATTCCTCGCAGTTAAATCTAAAGAATTATGAATAATTATCAAAGATGGTTTTACAACGACATAAAGTGGGGTAATATGAACATAGAAATGATGGAAAAGGATAAAAAAACGATATGAATAAAAATCTGGTAAAAGCATTGCTGTATCCATTGCTTTTGATTGCTATATTAAGAGGAATTACCCCATTCGTATATGCCATCATTGACGATCGGAGTATGATGGAGATTCTCTCCGGGCAGTATCTGGGGCATCCGGATCCCCATGCGATTTTTCTGGGATACTGGTATTCTTATATTTTAACAGGATTGTATCGAATTTCCGTGCATGTGGATTGGTATGCCCTTCTTTTCCTATTGGTACAATGGGGGTGTATGAGCCTAATTTTATATCGGGTGCAGGGGCAGACAGAAGAACGGAATGCACAGGATCGAAGAGTGGCACTGACTATGGTGAGTTTCTTCCTGGTGGGACTTCAGACGTTGACCCAGCTGACTTTTACCACAACTGCGGCAGTGGTGGCAGCGACAGTGCTGTACTGGTACGTGACCAGCGAGAAAATAGAAGGAAAACACTTTGCAGTATTATTTTTGCTTTGTTTCCTGACACTGCAGATCCGGTTAGAAATCTTTTTGATGATTCTTCCGGTCTGTTCCTTGTTTTGGCTCATCCGGCTGCATAGAAGAGGAATCCTGGGGATGGGAAGATGGGAGGTTTGTCTTCCGCTGATGGCGGTGGCTGTATTGGGAATTGCTTTTCTGGGAAATGTGGCTGGTTATGGAAGTCCGGAATGGAAAGCCTATAACCAGTACAATCAATATCGTTCCGCCATTTATGATTATCCGGATTATACGTTTCCGCCTTACGAGGAGGCGAAAGATCTCTATGCGGCAGCGGGAATTGATACCAAGAGCCGGGCACGGACATTGATCAATTACAATTATACGGCGGATGACAAGATTGCCCCGGAGTTCTTTGAACAATATATCAAGACCTATCAGCAGATGCGCCCATCTGAACAAAGCAGAATGGAAAGGCTTATAGAGAGTACAAAGAGTTATGTAAAAGGAGTACTGAGCGGCAGATTTCAGTTTGCCCAGGGCATGGGAATGGTTTTGCTTGGTCTTTTGTTGCTTCTTACTATCTGGAAACGACATTGGATGCAGGCGATAGAGATTGGGTTGATCATAGGGATTCAGATCCTGTTGTGGCTTTATCTTCTCTATAAAGACCGGGTTCCGGCAAGAGTCATTTACAGCATGAATCTGTTGCTTGTCACCATCGCGGTACTGGCATGGAGAGAGTGGTGCCGTTCCACAGGAGAAGATCTGTCAGAATCCTTTAAAAAGAAAGGGACGTCGCTGCTTATTCTGGTCCTGATGGGTGTGGGAGTCCTGTATGCAAAGAATATTCGGACACAGAATCTGGAGATCAGTCATCGCTGCGAGGATGTGGAGCAGCTAAAGACCTTTTGCGCAGAGCATCCGGAGAATTTTTACTTTAATGATGTAACAACGTTGGCATTTACCACCTGGGATGTGAAGCTGTGGAGAAATGAGACATACGAGATGAATTATATGTCTCTGGGAGACTGGATGAGCTTCAGCCCGTTGTGGAAAGAAAAACTGGAACAGCAGGGAATTACCAGTGTTCGGGAGGCATTGTATCAGCGGAACAATGTGTATCTGATCTGTACCTTTGATAAGGGACTGGAATATCTGACTTCTTTATATGAGAATACCACCTGCGCGGAAGTGGATCGTGCGGGACTATTTCATATTTACAAATTGCAATCCTTGTAAAAGTATCCTGAAAGTGGTAGAATACAGAAGACTATAGATAATGAGGTAACTGTGTTCATGGATAAATTTGATCAGTATAAACGGCTTCTTCGTCTGGGCATAGCCGGAATTGAGATTATTCTGGAAGCTGCATTTTTTACGTATGTCTGGTATGTGCTTTACAATGGCCGAAAAGTAACTCCTTTTGAAAATAAAGGTAATCTGATGATGGTAGGGTTCTACGTACTCTATCTCATCGTTTTTATTTACATGTATGGCGGCACCAAATATGCCTATTATCGCAAAGGACAGCTGATTCTTTCCCAGACGCTGGGAACGGTGATTGCCAATGCGGTTATGTACATTCAGATTGTCATGGTAGTGGGACAGTTTCCCTTTCCTGCGGTATGGCCCATGCTGGTATTATGTGCAGCGGACCTGGTGGTGATCGCACTGATTAACCAGATTTCCGATGGTATCTTCAAGAAGATGTTTCCGCCGAAACGTCTGCTTCTGATCTGTGATCTGGAGTACAAGAACAATCTTCTTCGGAAGATTTCCAGCAGAAAGGATCTCTATGAGGTGACCAGATGTGTGTCAGCGTCAGAACCGCTGCCAGTCTTACAGAAAGAAGTGGCAGACTGTGATGCTATGATGCTCTATGGCATTGAAGAGCAGAAACGGAACGATCTGATCAAATTCTGTTATGAGAAATCCATCCGGATCTATGTGGCTCCGGAGGTATCCGATATTCTGCTGCGGGGTGCAGATCGTGTCCATTCCTTTGATACACCGTTTTTCCTGTTGCGTAATTCTGGCCTGTCTTTTGAGCAGCGGATTATGAAGCGCGCCATGGATATCCTGATTTCAGGAGCCATGCTCATTGTGGCTTCTCCCTTTATGCTGTTGACGGCACTGTCCATCAAGCTGGAAGATCACGGTCCGGCGCTTTTTAAGCAGGAGAGGGTAACCATTGGCGGCAAGAAGTTCTATATCTATAAATTCCGCAGTATGATCGTGGACGCGGAGAAGAACGGAGCACAGTTCTCTACGAAGAATGACAGCCGTATCACGAAGGTGGGCAAATTTATCCGTGCCACCAGACTGGACGAGCTGCCCCAGCTTTTAAATATTTTAAAAGGAGATATGAGTATTGTAGGTCCGAGACCGGAGCGCCAGACGTACATTGACGAATTTTGCGAGGAAACGCCGGAATTTATTTATCGTCTGAAGGTAAAAGCCGGATTGACCGGTTATGCGCAGATTTATGGAAAGTACAATACGACTCCGCTGGACAAGTTAAAGCTTGACCTTATGTACATTGAAAGTTATTCGGTTCTTCTGGACATCCGTCTGATCTTCCTGACGCTGAAGATCATGTTCACCAAGGAGAGTACAGAAGGAGTGGAGGAAGGACAGAACCATGCATAGATTTTGGATATTTAACCATTATGCGACGACCCCCCTTACGGGGCCGCTGCTCCGCCACTATTATTTTGCGGAGTATTTAAAAGAAAGAAATATTGAGACGACAGTCTTTGCGGCCAATGAGCTTCATCAGACCGGAGGCTGTGTCGACACCCACGGGAAGCCTTATCTTCGGACCGAAGAGGAAGGGGTTCCCTTTGTCTTTGTTAAGACGAGTAAATATGAAGGCAACGGAATCTCCCGTGTGAAGAACATGGTGAGCTTCTTCCTGGGACTTTTAAAGATCAGCAAAGGCTATGCAAAGCAGTACGGAAAGCCGGATGTGATCATGGGTTCCAGCGCCCATCCCTTGACCAGCATTGCAGGTATTCTCATTGCCAGGCGGTTCCATGTACCGGCTATTGTGGAGGTCCGGGATCTCTGGCCGGAGGCTATCTTCTCTTTTGGAAAAGTAAAGATGAACAGTCTGGTAGGACGGCTCTTAAGTGCCGGTGAAAAATGGATGTATGTCCATGCGGATGCTATTGTATTCACCAAAGAAGGCGACGTGGATCACATCAAAGAGATGGGATGGGATAAAGACCACGGCGGTAAGATTGACCTTGCCAAATGCCATTACATCAACAATGGTGTGAATCTGAAGGATTACTATACAAGCATTGAGAAGGATATTCTGAAAGATCCGGATCTGGAGGATGACAGTTTCAAGGTGGTCTACACCGGAACCGTCCGCCCGGTCAATAATGTGGGCAATCTTCTGGATACGGCAAAATTATTAAAAGATAAAAAAGATATCAAGTTCCTGATTTTTGGTGGTGGAAGCGAGCTGGAAAAACTGGAAAAAAGAGTACAGGATGAGCACATAGACAATGTGATTTTCAAAGGGTTTGTGGAGAAAAAATATATTCCGTATATCCTGAGCCGATCTTCTGTGAATGTATTGAATTATTCTCAGGCAAACTATAACTGGTCCAGAGGCAACAGTTCCAACAAGCTGTTTGAGTATATGGCCAGTGGAAAACCGATTATTTCCACGGTGAAGATGGGATATTGCATTCTGGATAAATATCAGTGTGGTCTGTCCCTTGAGGAGTGTACAGCGAAGGCGCTGGCAGAGCAGATCCTGAAGATTCATGATATGCCGGAGGAAGCTTATGCCCAGATGGCGGAGAATGCGAAGAATGGGGCAAAGGATTTTGACTTCCCGGTACTTACAGAGAAACTTTATCAGGTGATCAAGCGTGTGGAAAAAGATTGAGAAATATTATCGGACGGTGTCTTATCTGAAGAAAAGCCAGGTAAAATTCTTGGTGAAGAACCGTCTGGAGAGAAAGAAAAAAGCAATAACGAAAGCCGCTGCTCCGGTGTTGGGAACACTGCCCCTCTGGATGGAGCGCCTCGACGCTCATCCGGATTATGAGAAGCGGTTTGACCGGGACGAGATCTTAAACGGAACGGTGACCTTGCTTCATGAGAGCGGCACGCCAGGCGGTCATAACTGGGCGAATCCGGATAAGAGCCATCTGTGGAATTTTAATCTGCAGTATCTGGAATTCCTGATTCCTCTGGCAGCAGCCTATTGGGAAACCGGGGAGGCGAAGTATTATGAGAAGTTCCGGGATTATTGCCTTCGCTGGATGGACGATAATCAGGATGGAACCGGGGATGGATGGCATCCCTATACCATTTCTTTGAGGCTTACCAATCTCTGGATCTGTATGGATGGATTTGGTGAGATATTCCGAAAAGATGAGGAATTTGCTCAGAAGCTGGGTGACAGTATGTATGCCCAGTATCTGCATCTGCAGAAGAAGCTGGAGCTTCATCTTCTGGGCAATCATTATCTGGAAAATTTAAAAGCAGTGATGCTGGGTGCTCTCTATTTTAAAGAGCCGGGCGTCTACGATGATTATAAAAGCCGTCTGCGGGAGGAACTGGAAGAACAGATCCTGCCCGATGGCATGCATTATGAACGAAGCCCCATGTATCATAAAATTGTCCTGGAAGATCTGATGAGGGCAGCAAGAGGTGTGGAGAAAGCAGACCGCCTTTTCTACGAAGAACTAGGTAAGAAGATTAAGAGAATGGCGGACGTTATGTATTCTCTGGAAGATGGCATGGGACAGACGCCGCTTTTTAATGATTCCGGGGATAATGTGGCGCGTTCCATGGTAAGCCTCCTGGCAGCACTCCGGGAAGAATTCGGAATTACGCCGGATTACAAAGCATCTTTCCCGGATGCTGGTTATTATTGCCTGCGAAGCGGAGATGTGAAGGTTCTTCTGGATGCAGGCGCCATTGCGCCGGATTATATGCCGGGACACGGACACTGCGATGGATTGAGTTTTGAACTGTCCAGACAGGGACATCCGGTCTTTGTGAATTCTGGTACAGGGATGTATCAGGGGGCATTACGGGGATATTTCAGAAGCACTGCAGCCCATAATACGGTGATGATTGACGGCGAGGAACAGTCTGAATGCTGGGGAGAACACCGGGTAGCCAGACGGATTTCAGAAGTAACCGGTTCTGCCGGCAGCCAGGAGCTGAAAGGCAGGCTGACGACGGCATCTGGCAGAAAGCAGGGACGCTGCATCCGGGCAGAAGGCAGCAGTGTCGAGATCTGGGATCAGGTAGACGGACATGCAGAAGCCTATTTCCACCTGGCGCCGGATTATCATTATGAAGAAGCGGAAAATTCCGTATTGGTCAAAGAAAAAGACGATACGCTGGTCTGCCGTATTATTCCGGAAAAACAGGATCAGGTGAAAATCTACCGGGAAGGAACTATCTGTTCCTATGCACCGGAATTTGGAAAAACAGAACAGATACAAGTGCTTGCACTTGCCTGGGAGGGCGATGGAAGTGAGCACATGACACAGATCATATTCGAAAGAGAAAGGGAGAAGCATGATGATTAATGTAGTAGGACTTGGTTATATCGGTCTTCCCACTGCGCTGATGTTTGCAGCACATGGGGTAAAGGTTGTAGGAACGGATTATAATAAGGAGCTGGTAGATACCCTGAATGAGGGAAAGACTACCTTCGAGGAGGATGGCCTTGACGAACTGTTTCAGGAGGCAGTGAGCAAAGGAATCCGGTTTTCTCATGAGTATCAGAGCACGGATATGTATATCGTGGCAGTGCCGACTCCCTATGATAAGGCTAGTAAAAAGGTGGATGCAAGCTACGTGGTAAAGGCAGTGCAGAACGTTATGAGTGTCTGCCCGAAGGGCGCAACGGTGGTTATCGAATCTACCGTATCTCCGGGAACCATTAATAAATATGTGCGTCCGATCATTGAATCCGACGGATTTACCATCGGCGAGGATATCAATCTGGTGCATGCACCGGAGCGTATCATTCCGGGAAATATGGTATATGAGCTGAAACATAATTCCCGTACGATTGGTGCAGACAGTCCGGAAATCGGTGAAAAAGTAAAAGCTCTGTACAGCTCTTTCTGTCAGGGAGAGATCGTGGTAACGGATATTCGTACCGCAGAGATGACCAAGGTAGTGGAGAATACCTTCCGTGATATTAACATTGCATTTGCCAATGAGCTGGCGAAGATCTGCCGCTCCGATAATATGGATGTGTATGAGATTATCCGGATTGCCAACAAGCATCCCCGTGTCAACATTCTGACTCCGGGACCTGGTGTTGGCGGACACTGCATCTCTGTAGATCCGTGGTTCCTGGTAGGTGATTATCCGGGCCTGGCAAACATCATTCTGGCAGCCAGAAAGATCAACGATGGTATGCCGGACTTCGTGCTGGAGCGGATTCATGACATTATGAAAGAAAATAATATGACCGATGTGGGACGGGTAGGTCTCTATGGTCTGACCTATAAAGAAAATGTAGACGATACGAGAGAGAGTCCGACTCTGCAGATGCTGGAGAGCATGGAACGCCATCTCTGCGGCGGACAGATCAAAGTCTATGATCCCTATGTAAAGAAAGATCTGGTGCCGAACCAGTATCATGATCTGGACAGCTTCCTTGCAGATGTGGATTTTGTGGTATTGCTGGTAGGACATGATGAGATCAGAGAAAATATGGACAAACTGAAAGGAAAAGTAGTGCTGGATACCAGACACATCTGTTTCCTGGATGGAACCTACCGTTTGTAGAGAAGGGAATGGAGAAACATAATATATGAAACAGTTATTTCTGAATGTAAAAGACGGAAGCATGAAGCTCATTGACCAGCCCATGCCGACGGTAAAAGAAAATATGGCTCTGGTGGAGACTTTGTACACGGTAGTCAGTGCCGGTACAGAGAGAGGCCTTGCTTCTTTCGGCGGCAAGAATCTGGTCCAGAAGGCATTGGAACGTCCGGATCAGGTAAAGAAAGTGTTGGAAAAGCTTTCTACCGATGGGATTGTGACCACTATCGAGAGCGCCTTTAACAAGCTGGCGGAACCGATGCCTATGGGATATTCCGGAGTGGGTCGTGTCATTTCCTGCGGAAAAGGCGTGACGGAAGTACAGGCCGGAGATCTGGTGGCTATGGTAGGTACCGCTTATCACTGCGAGATCAACCGGGTGAGCAGAACTATGCTCACAAAGATTCCGGAAGAGTTACAGGATTATCGTCAGGCAGCCTTCTGCGCCCTGGGTGGTATTGCACTGGAAGGAATTCATCAGGCAGAAGTGGTACCGGGAGAGACCGTAGCAGTGATCGGTATGGGACTTCTGGGACATATTGTGAGCCGTATTTTAAATG
This sequence comes from Hominiventricola sp., assembly GCF_057604405.1. Taxonomy (NCBI): domain Bacteria; kingdom Bacillati; phylum Bacillota; class Clostridia; order Lachnospirales; family Lachnospiraceae; genus Hominiventricola; species Hominiventricola sp. The sequence continues at coordinate 82,007 of NZ_DBLYVB010000007.1, read as the reverse complement.
CTTATGGATGTGATGTCATTGGCTATGACGTGGTGGATAAGACTATGCCGGGTACCAACCTGAAGGCATTTATCAATTCCGGCGATGACAGCGCTGTTGATATGACCAAGGCACTGACCAGAGGACGCGGCGTGGATAAAGTCATCATCACCGCAGCAGCCAATACCAATGCACCGATGGACCTGGCGGCAGCCATTGCCCGTGACCGCGGTATCATCTGCATGATCGGTGTAACCCAGATGAACATTGACAGACGCCCGTACTATGAGAGAGAACTTTCCTTCCGCATTGCCCGTTCTTATGGAGCAGGACGTTATGATGCGACTTATGAGCAGAAGGGAATTGATTACCCGATCGGCTATGTGCGCTTCACAGAAGGTCGCAATATCGAGGAGTTTGTCCGTCTGCTTGCTCAGGAAAGAATCAGTCTTTCCGATATCATTACCCATGAGATTCCCTTTGCTCAGGCAGCAGAAGCTTATGAGATGATCACGAAGAACCCGAATCATGAGCGTTATATCGGCGTTCTTCTGAAATATGATGAAGAAAATAAAGAAAAATGGAATGGAACCATTCACAATCCGGAGGCAAAGAAATCTGTATCCGGTGATAAGATCCGTCTGGGACTTATCGGAGCGGGCAACTTTGTACGCAGCACCATGCTTCCGATTATGAAAGAAACGGGACTCTTTGAGTTCCGTGGACTGGCTACCACTGGCGGTGTAGGTGGTGCTCAGGCAAATAGTGGAACTCCGTTTGCTTATACGACCAATGATTATAAAGAACTGCTGGCAGATCCGGACATTGATCTGATCGCAGTTTCTACCCAGCATAACAGCCATGCCAAATTTGTCATCGAGGCATTGAATGCCGGCAAACATGTCTACTGTGAGAAGCCGCTTTGCCTGACTCTGGATGAATTACAGCAGATTAAAGAAGCGTATGAGAAATCCGAGGGAGAGCTGTTCGTAGGCCTGAACCGGCGTCATGCGCCGCTCATTCAGCAGATCAAGAAGGATCTGAAGACGGATCAGATTCCAGCAGTCTATGATTTTATTGGAAATGCGGGATTTATTCCGAAGAATCACTGGGTACATGACGAGGCAGCAGGCGGCGGCAGAATTCTTGGTGAGGCATGCCATTTCGTGGATCTGATTCAGTATCTGGATGGCAGCGAACTGATGGATATGAACGTGACCGCAGCTTCCAACAATGCTTATCCTATGAATGACAATGTGCTGATTACGCTGAAGTTTGCATCCGGAGCAGTTGGAAACATTGTATATTCTTCCATGGGCTCCAAGAAGTACCCGAAGGAACAGCTGCGCGTATTATCCAACGGTTCTGTCTATGAGATGGACAACTTTATCCGTCTGAAGAAATACGGAAGTACGAAGACTGTTACCCATAAGTTGAAACAGGACAAAGGTATTAAGGCAGAGTATGAGTATATCTGTCAGGTACTGAAGGGCAAAGAGAAGAATACCGTGATTCAGGATGCATTCCGTGGGCAGGAGCTTCTGATCAAAGCCATGAACAAGGTAAAGACCGATGAGAACGCTGGTTTATGATGTAGCGGCGGACAGCGGCGGAGCAGCGACGGTTCTTCAGAGCTTTTATGAAGAATTTAAGAAAGATACAGAGAATGAATACATTTTCGTACTCAGTGTCTATGAACTTCCGGAGACAGAGAATATCAAAGTACTGAATTTCCCGGAAGTGAAGAAAAGCATGCTGCACCGGCTGTATTTTGATCATTTTGTAGCGCATAAGCTGGTGAAACAATATCAGGCTGATAGAGTTTTATCTCTGCAGAATATTGAACTGCCTCATGCGAAGGTGCCGCAGATCGTGTATGAACACAATGCCCTTCCCTTTTCAGAATATAAATTTAAGCCATGGGAGGCATTCCGTCCCTGGTACAGTCAGCAGATTCTTGGCCGGATGATGAAAAAATCCATTCGCAGAGCAGAAAAAGTACTGGTGCAGACCAACTGGATGAAGGAAGAGATCATCCGTCAGTGCGGCATTCCGGCTGACCGGGTGGAAGTGAAGTTTCCGCCGGTGGAGATGCTGAAAACCCATCCATGGAAAATGGATGAGACCTGCCCGACGTTCTTCTATCCGGCAGGACCGCCTGCCTATAAGAATCACCGGACATTTTTAAAGGCCTGTGAGTTGTTAAAAGAGCAGGGCATGGAAGATTACCGGGTGATCTGGACCGTGACGGGAGAAGAAAATGAGGGTATGAAGAAGTTGAAAGCGGAGGCAGAAGAAAAGCAGCTTCCGATCGAGTTCATCGGCCCGGTGCCGCGAACACAACTCTTTGAACAGTATGCGTCTTCTGTACTGGTATTCCCGTCTTATATTGAGACTATAGGACTGCCGCTTCTGGAGGCAAGATCTGTCGGCGCGCCGATTCTGGCAGCAGACTGCCTGTATGCAAGAGATGGCGTGGGAGATTATGAACGGGCGGAATTTTTTGAGGCATTAAATGAAAAAGCGTTATGTGATTTGATGCGAAAAGTAATAAAAAGGGAATAGATAAGATAAATGGAAACAAAAGAAAAAAGCAGAATAGCGGATATCATGTTTATAATTCTATTAGCTGGTGTTGTTTGCATGCATCTTTCAAGAATAAGGCTTGGGAATGTCGATATTGATGAGGCGTTCTATTTGACAGTTCCTTATCGTCTGGCACAGGGAGAAGGATTGTTGGCGGATGAATGGCATGTATCTCAGCTGGTGGGCTTCCTGCTGTATCCATTCGTGAAGTGTTATCTGCTTATTCAAGGGAATACGGAAGGCATCTACCTTGCATCAAGATATGTATATCTGGTATGTCTGACGGGAAGTGCAATTGTTTCTTATATGTTGCTGCGAAAGAGAAATAGATGGATGGCAGCAATTGCCAACATTATGTTTGCTCTTTTTACCCATGCATGTCTGAGAACATTGAGTTACAATACCATTGGTATGTTGGCAACATGGCTTATGGCATCGGTTTTGATGGCAAATTTTAGATCGTTTCGCCTGCAGCATTTTATAACAGGAATCTTGCTTGCTATTGTAGTGTTGTGTTGTCCGTATATGGTATTGGCATATGCGCTGTATGCGATTGTCTGCCTATGGAAAAGACAGAAAAAAGAAACCTTTGGAATCGAAGCTTTGGGATGGGTGACTGCAGGTTCTGGCTTCATTGCGCTGATATTTATTGTTTTCGTGCTATCCAGAACTTCACTTACCACCGTTTTGGAAAGTATCGGATATATTTTGGCAGATCCGGCGCATAAACAAAAGGGAATCATGGCTTTTATGGAGCCGGTACTTTGGTTTGTAAACTGGTTTAAGTTATATTTTCTGGCATTTTTAGCAGGCGGTGTGCTAGCGGTGTTCAGCAGAAAATACAGATGTTTTATGCTGATATGTATCACATTGCTGAATATGTTGTTTCTTGCACTACTGTCGGTATTTAAAACGGGGGGGTCGGAAAGCATGCGGTAGCTCTGCCGTTGGCATTGATAGGTTTGCTTAGCTTTATAATGACAGAGAAAAAGGACTGGGATTTGTTTACAAAAGGCTGGATGCTCGGTATGGTTTATGCGTTCTGCATGAATCTGTCAAGCAATCAGGGAATTTATGTCATGTGTAATGCCAGTCTGATCTCTTCCTGTACAGCATTGTTTATGTTGCATGATTTTAGAAAAGAAAATTTAACAGAGAAGATACTGCCTTGGTGCTTTGCGGGATTGATTCTGATGCAGCTGGCAGCTCAGGTATATATTAATATGAATTATGTATATTGGGAGGATGACGGAGAAGCATTAAACTGTGAAATTACAGAAGGTCCGCTAAAAGGAGTCATTACAACTGAGGCAAAGAAAAAGTTGAATGATGAAAATTATCATTTGATTCAGGAATTGGGAGATTTAAGCGGTAAACATATTTTATTTTACAATATGTTTCCACAGGGCTATCTGATGGCGGAGAATGCGAATAATGCTTCTTTTTCTGGATGGATCAAAGAATACGATTTGGATAATGATAAATTTAAAGAGTATTATAAGATTTATCCGGAGAAAATACCGGATATTATTTTTGTAGATTCCAGAGAAACTTCAGGCTGGAATGACGAACAGTGGGCTCAGTGGTGTGAAGAAAATGGGTATACCAGCAGGTTGATTCTGGGCAGCGAGCGGATATTATTTAAGCAAAATGAGTGAAAAAGATTGAAAAATTGAAGTAAATAGTATATATTTACTCTATGTTTATATTTAGCAATAAAAGAAGGATGGTTTAATATGGCATTATTAAAAGAGTGGCATAAAATTGCCTATGATGAGAAAAAAGATAAAGGAACTCTCCAGAGATTCTGGGCTAATTACTTCAATCTGGAAAAAGGAGTTTATGAGAAGCTTCTTTCTGATCCGGATACTGAAGTAAAAGGAACCGTAAAAGAGCTGGCTGAGAAATATGGCTTAAGCGTTATGGAGATGACCGGATTCCTGGATGGTATCAATGAGAGCCTGGTAGAGGCAAACCCGATCGAAGAGATGGAAGAAGATACCGTTGTCAGCCTGAAATTTGACAAAGAAAAACTGTACAAGAACATGGTTGATGCAAAAGCTGATTGGTTGTATGAACTGCCGCAGTGGGATGAGATTTTTGATAAAGAGAAAAAACATGCGCTGTATCTGGAGCAGAAGAAATCCGGTACCATCGTAAAAGGTAAAAAGATCGGTCGTAACGATCCGTGTCCGTGCGGAAGTGGCAAGAAGTACAAACAGTGCTGTGGAAAACATAACAAATAAATACACATAGTAAAATATAACAAAAGATAGTGGTGTTGTCAGAAGCTGATAGCGCCACTTATTTGTTAATGAAACAATATACAAATAAAAGGTTATAAAATAATGAAAGTAAATCAGAAAAAAGCAGGAGTGCTGCTAACTTATCTGGCACAAGGAATTCATATTGTCTCAGGACTGCTATACACACCGATTATGCTGCGGTTGTTGGGACAGAGTGAATATGGCCTGTATCAGCTGGTTGCTTCTGTGGTATCGTATTTAAGCGTGTTAAGTCTTGGATTTAACAGTTCTTATATGCGTTTTTATACAATGGTAAAAAAAGAAGGGGATGAAGAAAAAGTCGCCAGCTTTAATGGCATGTTCATGACGATTTTTCTTATTATTTCTGGAATTTGCCTGTTCTGTGGCGCTGTCATGCTGGGAAATATCCAATGGATTTTCGGAACAGGACTTACAACCGTAGAATATGCAAAAGCAAAAATCCTGCTGGCTTTAATGGTGTTTAATCTTGCATTGACATTTCCTGCAAGTGTATATGATTCTTTTATGACTTCGCATGAAAGATTTCTTTTGCAGAGACTACTTAGAGTATTGCAGTATCTCTTTAATCCGTTTATTACATTGCCATTACTGATTATGGGTTATGGATCAGTTGCCATGGTACTTGTAACAACGGGATTGACCATTGCGAAATTAATTGCAAGTATTATTTATTGCGTACGAAATCTTCATATAAAAATGCGTTTTAAAAATTTCCAGCTTGGTTTATTAAAAGAAATGTGGGTATTTACATTTTTCATCTTTATTAATATGATCGTAGATCAAGTAAACTGGAGTGTAGACAAATTTTTGTTAGGTAGATTTAGTGGAACTATAGCAGTAGCGGTATATGGTGTTGGAAGTCAGCTTAACAACATGTATCTTCAGGTATCAACAGCAATTTCAAATGTATTTGTCCCACAGGTAAATAAGCTGGTTGTAGAAGAAAATGATGATACTGCACTTACAAAGCTTTTCACAAAAGTTGGACGAGTTCAGTTTATTGTGTTATCACTGATTGTAATGGGATTCATTTTCCTTGGAAAAGAATTTATTTCTTTATGGGCTGGTGAGAATTATATAGAATCTTATGCGATTACTTTATTGTTAATTGTGCCGGTAACCATCCCCTTAATTCAGAATCTGGGAATTGAAATTCAAAGGGCAAAGAACCTGCATAGAGTCAGATCGGTAGTATACTTGTGTATAGCAATCAGTAATGTCCTGATCAGCATTCCGTTTATAAAAATATGGGGACCGTCTGGTGCTGCTTTAGGAACTGCAATTTCTCTTATTGTTGGAAATATTATTTTTATGAACATTTATTACCAAAAACGAATTGGTCTGGATATTCTCTATTTTTGGAGGGAAATTTTAAAATTTATTCCAGCATTGATAGGACCTTGCATTTTGGGAATTATTTTGAGAAAAGTTTGGGTTATGGATAGCCTTAGTAAGTTCTTTGCTGCAGTCATAATATTCACTGTGGTATTTGCTGTTTCCATGTGGTGTCTGGGGATGAACGAACAGGAAAAAGATATGGTATTAGGACCACTTAAACGGGTATATAAGAGAAGTAGGAGTTAAGAACGATGAAAGAATCACTCGTATATGCATGCTACAACAAAGATGAAAAACTTCGACAGAAGGGATCTTCGGGAAGTGTTTTCTACTTATTGGCTCATTATGTTATTTCATGCGGAGGAGTGGTCTTTGGTGCCAGATTTGATGAAAACTGGGAAGTCATGCATGACAAGGCGTCAACGGAAGAAGAACTATTCCCTCTAATGGGAAGTAAATATCTGCCAAGTAATGTAAAAGAAACTTATCAAAAGGCAGAATCCTATTTAAAACAGGAAATTCCGGTACTTTACAGCGGAACACCGTGTCAAATCAGTGGATTGCATTCTTATCTAGGAAAAACCTATAATAATTTAATTACGGTAGATGTGATCTGTCATGGAGTTCCCAGTCCGGTTATATGGAGAGAATACTTAAAAAGTACAGCTAAAGGGAAAAAGATAAAATCTGTTAATTTTCGTAATAAGGACAATGGATGGCTTGATTTTACATTGAAAATAGAGCTGGAAAATGGAAAGAAAATTCAAAAACCAAGAAATTATGATGTGTTTATGCGTGGATTCATAAAGAATATATTTTTAAGGCCTAGTTGCTATCAATGTTACTTTAAGAATGAAAATGATGAAGCGGATATTACATTGGGGGATTTTTGGGAAGTAAGAAAAAGATGTGAACCATTATACAATCGATGGGGAACTTCATTGGTAATGGTGAAGACTGCAAAGGGGCAACGTATTTTTGAAAAAATAATAGAAGATTTGAATTATCAGAAATTAAGTTGGCAGGAAGCAGGAATTCAAAATACAAATTTCGAGAAATCATCTTTGAAACCATCGTATAGAGAACAAGTATTTAATCGAAAAAATGCAGAACTTTTGTCTTTTTGCGCAAAAATGACAAGGCCGCCATATATAAAAAATGAGATAAAGAAGTTAAGAAAACATCTTGGAAAGATAATAAGGAAACAGTAATGAAAGCGATTCCAGAGTTAGTAGAAAAAAGAGAAGATTGCTGCGGGTGTGCAGCATGTATGGCAGGATGTCCAGTAAAGGCAATTCAAATGGAAGAGGATGAAGAAGGCTTTCTTTATCCTAAGATACGGGAAGAAGTTTGTGTTCGCTGTGGTAAATGTATCAAGATTTGTCCTATCAGAAAGAAAAAGCAGATGGTAAAAGATAATGTGCCAAATGTGAAAAAAGATGTAGGAATTATCACTTTATACTATGGAAACAATAATTATGGAGGACTTGCGCAGTCCTATGCTTTGTATAAAGCTGTTACGATGCTGGGATGTGATGTCGAATTGATTTCTTATAAGCGCACGATGCAAGTAGCAGCACCAGTTAGTGCATCTTTGCTGGAAAAGATCAAGAGAAATTCTATTTCTGGTCTGTGCGATCGCTATTACAGAAAAGCAAAAGACAAGATAGAGAGAAAACTGGAACAGAATTGTGCAGATCAGCTGAAGAAGCGTGGCGAAATGTTGGAAAAGTTCCGAGAATGGATTCCACATTCAACCGTTTATACAAAAGAAACCATTGGTCAATGCAGAGAACGATATGGGACATTTATTAGCGGCAGTGACCAGATCTGGAAGCCGGGAGTGGCGGATGAAGCATTTTTGTTTTCTTTTTTGGATGGGCAGCCGGATAAGCATATTATTTCCTATGCGTCCAGTGTGGCAGTTCAGGAATTCCCGGATGGATATCTGGATTTTATGAAAACAGAATTGAAAAAGTATGCTCATATTTCTGTCAGAGAAAGTGTGACCGCGAAAACTTTTTCGGAACTTCTGGGCAGGAAAGTGGTGCGGGTGACGGATCCGACCCTGCTTTTAAGTAGGGAAGAATGGGAAGAAGTAACAGCGGAGAGACAGGTGGAAGAACCATATGTTTTCTGTTATTTATTGGGAAATGATAAAAAGCAGCGGAGAAAAGCGGAACGAATAGCAAGGGAACAAAAAAAATTGCTGGTTACTATTCCTCATATTAAAAATGGAAACAGCTTTCATTTTCGGATGGAAGATAAAGATTTTGGAGACCGACAGTTATTTGAAGTTGGGATGGAAGAGTTTTTCAGCCTGATTAAGTATGCGGATATGGTCATTACAGATTCTTTCCATGCAACTGTTTTTTCTACTGTTTTTGAACGACCGTTCTGGGTATTTGAAAGAACAGCAAAGACGAAGAAAACAGAGATGAATTCAAGAATTCACGAACTCACACAGATGCTGGGACTTGAAGAACGGATTATGAAGGAAGAAAAAGATTATACGAAGGAGGTTGATTATAAAAAGGCAAAAGAACTGATAAAGCCCTATATAGAGTTATCCAGAAACTATTTAAAAAATTCATTAATGAAATAGAAATGAGACTGAAGGTAAAATGAAAGAGAAAAGAACACAGAGGGAGTGGATACTGGGAATCAATGCGGTATTTCTTATTTTTTTGGTAGTCATAATGCGCCCGGTTTTTGAAACAAATGATGATCTGACGATTGTGGAGATGGTATCAGGAGCCTGGAACATACAGGATGCACATGTTGTGTATCAGAATTACCTACTGGGAAAATTATATGTGCTGTTGTATTCCCTGACGAAGTGTGTTCCGTGGTATGGACTGATTCAATTTGTTTTTTTGTGGCTGGCATTTTCCACGATTGTATATGTGATCATGAAACGGTTGCCCAAAGAACTGGGAATAACGTTATCAATACTGGTGTTATGTTTTTTTGGATATGAATGTTATATTAAGATGCAGTATACGAAGACGGCAGGCGTTCTGACCATTGCGGGAATTTTGCTGATTTTTTATGCAAGTACGGAAGAAATCAGATCAAAAAAACTCCTGATTTCGGGAATTGCTTTGAGCTGTATCGGAAGCATGTACCGTTTTGAGCAGTTTATTGCATGCGTTGCTTTGATGTCCGGACTGGGAATCTGTCAGATGTTAAAAGGCAGAAAGAAAGATGTTTTTAAGCGAGTACGAAGACCGTTATTTGGGGTTCTGGTTATGCTATTGCTTTCTTTTGGACTGAAAGGGTTTGATACGTTCGTTTATCAGAGTGATCCGCAGTGGAAACAGTATACAGAATATAATGAGCTTCGAACAGAACTTCTGGACTATGATTTTCCGGAATACGAAGACTATGAAGAGGAATATGAACAGTTAGGAATTACAGAAGATGCCTATAAATTATGGAATCACTGGAATTTTGGTGATCCTGATTTGTTTAATATAGAAACAATGAAAAAGCTGGTCAGCCTGACTTCTGCAAAGAAGTTAAATGGAGAAGTGATAGAAAGCTTTCTGGAAAAGTTTCCAAAACGGTATTTTCAGACGCCGGTATTTTATGGTGTATTGTTGGTAATTCTTTTATGCTTATTTGAAAGAAGAAAGAGCCTAGAAAAATACGGGACATGGATCTATGAAATTGTCTTATTCATGGGATTGTATTTTTATCTGTACTGGCAAGGAAGATATAATCTGAATCATGTAGATGTATCATTGTGGCTAGCTGTGCTGCTGGTTATTTTCTGGACAATGGATGGAAACAGGCAATGGTTTGAAAAGCAGACAGGAATGATTCTTTGTGCAGTGGTGTTGATTTTCAGCCAGTATCAATGGTATGACAACTGGAGAATGAATGCAGCTCAAGCGGGAATTGATGGAAGAAGCGTGCTAGAAGATCTGAAAGCTGATTCAGGGCATCTCTATATTACAAAAAGTAAAACATTAGATTACTCAAATGGTTATGGACCATTGGATTTGATGCCGGAAGGAATTTCCGGACATTTTACCTATTTTGGTGGATGGGAAACAGATACGGTATTATGGAAACAAAAGCTGGCATGCTACGATGTGGTAAATCTATACAAAGACAGCATCAATAATGAGAAAGTCCGCCTGATTGACGATGAAATAGATGTGACGATAAACTACATCCACACATATTATGATGAAAATGCAAAGGCAGTTCAGGTAGATACGTATAAAGGGTATCCGGTTTATAAAATTGTATCTGAAAAACAGGGCTAAATTGCTCTTGACAACAATTAATAGAATGTTATAATGAAAGCCAGTTAATACAAAAAGCAAAGACAGGAAGAGTAAGCTGACAGAGACATCCAGAGAGAGGTACAAAAGGTGTGAGTATCTTATGAAGAAGTCAGTGGAAGACCACCCTGGAGCGGCTCCAATAAAGCCCGGCCGACACCGTTATCGTCCTAATGAGTGGTGATTACACAAGATGGGTGGAACCGCGGTAAGAGTTAGTCTATCGTCCCTGAACAGTTAAGTGACTGTTCAGGGATTTTTGTTGTATTACAAAAAATAAAGGAGCATGAAAAGATGAAAGTGACATTAAAAGACGGATCAGTCAAAGAGTATGCACAGCCGATGGCAGTTATTGACATTGCAAAAGATTTAAGCGATGGTCTTGCACGTGTAGCCTGTGCAGGTGAGGTAAATGGAGAAGTTGTAGATCTTCGTACAGTCGTAGAAAACGATGCAGAGGTAAACATCTTGACTGCAAAAGACGAGGCAGGACTTGCTGCACTGAGACATACCGCAAGCCATGTGATGGCACAGGCAGTAAAACGTTTGTATCCGAGCACAAAACTGGCAATTGGACCGTCTATCGCAGATGGATTCTACTATGATATGGAGTTTGAGACTCCCCTGACCAGCGATGATTTTGATAAGATTGAAGCAGAGATGAAGAAGATTATCAAAGAGGATCTGAAGATCGAGCGCTTCACCAAGCCGCGGGCAGAAGCCATCGAGTTTATGAAAGAAAAAGGCGAGCCGTACAAAGTAGAGCTTATTGAGGATCTGCCGGAGGATGCAGAGATCAGCTTCTACAGTCAGGGCGAGTTTACAGACTTGTGTGCAGGACCGCATCTTATGAGTACTAAGGGCGTTGGCAAAGCATTCAAGATCATGAGCCTTGCAGGCGCTTACTGGAGAGGCGACGAGCACAACAAGATGCTGACCCGTCTCTATGCAACTGCTTTTGCTAAGAAAGAGGAGCTGGAAGCTTACATCACCATGATGGAAGAAGCAAAGAAACGTGACCACAGAAAGCTTGGAAAAGAGCTGGGACTGTTCATGATGCATGAGGCAGGACCGGGATTCCCCTTCTTCCTTCCGAAGGGAATGACTCTGAAAAATACACTGCTTGACTACTGGAGAGAGATTCACAAAAAAGCAGGTTATGTAGAGGTATCCACTCCGATTATCCTGAACAGAAAACTGTGGGAGACTTCCGGACACTGGGATCATTACAAAAACAATATGTACACCACTGTAATCGATGATGAAGATTATGCAATCAAACCAATGAACTGCCCGGGTGGTGTTCTGGTATATGCATCCGAGCCGCGTTCTTACAGAGACCTGCCGCTGCGTGTAGGTGAGCTGGGACTGGTACATCGTCATGAGAAATCCGGTCAGCTGCACGGACTGATGAGAGTTCGCTGCTTCACTCAGGATGATGCACATATCTTCATGACTCCGGATCAGATCAAAGATGAGATCAAGGGTGTTGTAGCACTGATCAACGAAGTTTACTCTCTGTTCGGATTTGAGTATCATGTAGAGCTGTCCACCAGACCGGAAGATTCCATGGGAAGCGACGAAGACTGGGAGATGGCAACCGAGGGCTTAAGAAGTGCCCTTGATGAGATCGGTCTTCCGTATGTAGTAAACGAGGGAGACGGCGCATTCTACGGACCGAAGATTGACTTCCATCTGGTAGACTGCATCGGAAGAACCTGGCAGTGCGGTACGATCCAGCTTGACTTCCAGCTGCCGCAGCGTTTTGAACTGGAGTACATCGGAGCAGACGGTGAGAAACATCGTCCGATCATGATTCACCGAGTTGTATTCGGCTCTATCGAACGTTTTATTGGTATCCTGATTGAGCATTTTGCAGGTGCATTCCCGACCTGGCTGGCACCGGTACAGGTTCGTGTTCTTCCGATTTCTGACAAATATATGGATTACGCAAAGAAAGTGGAAGCACAGCTTGATGAAGCAGGCATCCGTGTTGATGTAGATACCAGATCTGAGAAAATCGGTTACAAGATCCGCGAGGCAAGAAAAGCCAGAATTCCGTACATGCTTGTTGTAGGTGAGAAGGAAGAGGCAGAAGGAAAAGTATCCGTCAGAAGCCGTTTCCTTGGAGATGAGGGTCAGAAAGACCTCGGCGAATTTATCGCTGCAATTCAGGAAGAGATTCAGAATAAAGTGAACAGAAAAGTAGAGACAGAAGAATAGAATCCTTTTTTCTGGAAAATGTGCCATGTAAAATAAAAAAACTGTTGACAACCGACTTCGCATTTGCTATGATAACGAAGTCGGTTGAAAACAGACGATATATGGCGAGATAGCTCAGTTGGCTAGAGCACACGGTTCATACCCGTGGTGTCGAGGGTTCGAATCCCCCTCTCGCTACTTTAAGCTTCCTAAGTAATTAGGAAGCTGTTTTTTTATCTTCAAATCATCGATCGTGAAAAAGGAGGCTGCATATGCGAGTAGGAATGGGTTATGATGTACACCGTCTGACAGAGAACAGGGATCTGATTCTGGGAGGAGTGAAGATTCCTTATGAAAAAGGATTATTGGGACATTCAGATGCGGATGTATTGCTGCATGCGATTATGGACGCGCTTCTGGGAGCAGCGGCCATGGGAGATATTGGAAAACATTTTCCAGACACGGATCCGGCATATGAAGGTGCTTCCAGTATGAAGCTTCTGGAGCATGTGGGAAAACTTCTGGAAGAGGAAAATTATCAGATCATCAATATTGATGCGACGATTATCGCACAGCGCCCGAAGATGGCACCGCATATTCCTCAGATGGTGGAAAATGTGGCCAGAGTGCTGAAATTAGAGAAAAATCAGGTGAACATCAAGGCAACGACGGAAGAAGGACTTGGATTTACCGGAACCGGAGAAGGCATTTCTTCCCAGGCTATCTGTGCGTTGATGCCGATTACTTCTTATATTGATGACGACCGGGCAGTGGCAGGCTGTGGAGGCTGCGGCGGATGCATGAGATAACAGCAGAGCCGAAATATTTATCAGCGGAAGAACGGGGATGGACAAGAGCGCTGTATCAGGCAGCGTTTCCGGAAGATACAGAACGGTTCGTAGATTTTTATTATCAGTATAAGACGAGAGATAACCAGATTCTGGTATTGGAACAGGATGGACAGATCGTGTCCATGCTGCATCGGAATCCTTATACCATGATTATGAACGGATATGAATTTCTGGCGGATTATATTGTGGCCGTGGCGACGGAGAAGGCATTTCGCCATCAGGGCTGTATGAGAAAGCTGTTGGAAAAGGCATTGAATGATATGGCAGATCAGGGGATGCCCTTTACGTTCCTGATGCCCGCCAGTGAAAGCATCTATGCACCGTTTGATTTTGTATGGATCTGTCCATATACGGAACTTCCTATGAGAGTAGCGAGGATGAGCGCAGAGGCACAGAATCGCTATCTGGCAGGCCGTTACCAGATGTTCTGCAAACGGAACGCCCGCTATATGGAAAATCTGCAGGCAGAGAGAATTGCAGAAACGGGCGAAGCCATGCCGGATCATATCCCGCCGTTTATGGCGCGTGTTACAGATGTCACTTCTATGCTGCGTCTTATCGGAAGCCGGGAAGAGAAAGTGCTGTATCTGAAGATTAAGGATCCGATTGTGGAGAAGAACAACGGATATTTCTGTTGGACTACAGCACCGGAAGAAAGTGTGGTAGAACGGATGGAAGAAGCACCGGAGCACATTGATCTGGAATTGACCATTGGGGAATTGACATCATTTTTATTTGAAGGAATGAAGATTTGTCTTTCGGAGTCGGTTTAAGCTTGACAAAATCCGCTAAATTTCATATTCTATAGAAAGAATTAAGCAAAATGCGTGGAACGGATAGAGTAATCTGGCCAGAGCCATCAGAGAGGAATTGCCACCGGCTGAAAGCAATTCCAGGCTGCTGAAGAGGAAAGTGCATCCGGGAGCAGACAGGAGGAAGTGTATATCAGTATTCCTGTACGTCAGACACACGTTACGTGTATGGAGTGGAAAAGGTGAGCTGCCTTTTTCAATAGAGTGGAACCACGGATACCTTCGTCTCTATGTTGGAGACGGAGGTTTTTTTGTATCACTAAGAATGAAGGAAAAAAGAGGAAGTAGAGCAATTATGGGAGTCATCAGTTATGTTAAAGAGGAGATTGCGGTGATTCGGGAACGGGATCCGGCAATCAAGTCGAATATGGAAGTATTTCTGTATCCGACTTTTCATGCGATCCTGAAATATCGATTCGCACATAAGCTGTATCAGAGAAAACATTATTTCTGGGCCAGATGGATTTCACAGCGGACCGCCAGAAAGACCGGGATCGAGATTCACCCGGGTGCAACTATCGGAAAGGGACTTTTCATTGACCATGGAACCGGCGTGGTCATCGGTGAGACCGCAATTCTGGGCGATAATGTAACTCTGTATCAGGGTGTGACCCTTGGTGGTACGGGAAAAGAACATGGAAAGCGCCATCCGACGCTGGAAGACAACGTTATGGTCAGTGCCGGTGCCAAGATCTTAGGATCATTTACCATTGGCGAGAATTCCAAAGTAGGAGCCGGAAGTGTGGTACTGCAGCCGGTGCCGCCCAACTGTACGGTGGTCGGTGTTCCTGGGCGCATCGTAAAGAAAGACAATGTGAGAATCCCGAGAACGGATCTGGATCAGGTGGATCTTCCGGACCCGGTACTGGATGCAATTTCAGAATTGCGTGAAGAAAATAACAAATTACGCGAAGAATTGGAAATACTGAAAAAAGAAATCAAAGGAGGAAATGTACAGTGATTCGCATTTATAATACCTTATCCAAGAAGAAAGAAGACTTTGTGCCGTTAGAGGAAGGAAAGGTTCGCATGTATGTGTGCGGCCCAACTGTTTACAACTTTATCCATATCGGAAATGCACGCCCGATGATCGTGTTCGATACGGTTCGCCGTTATCTGGAGCACAAAGGATATGAGGTGAATTTCGTATCCAACTTCACGGATGTGGATGATAAGATCATTAAGAAAGCCATTGAGGAAGGCGTTCCGGCAGAAGAGATTTCCCAGCGTTATATTGCAGAGTGCAAAAAAGACATGGAAGGCATGAACATCAAACCGGCCACCACCCATCCGTTGGCAACTCAGGAGATCGGCGGTATGATTGAGATGATCTCAGAGCTGATTGAGAAGGGGTATGCTTACGAGAAAAATGGAACCGTTTACTATCGTACCCGTAAATTTGCAGAGTACGGAAAGCTTTCCCATAAGAATCTTGATGATCTGCAGGGAGGAAATCGTTCTCTTCTGGTATCCGGTGAGGATGAGAAGGAAGATCCGCTGGATTTCGTTCTCTGGAAACCGAAGAAAGAGGGCGAGCCGGCATGGCAGTCTCCATGGGGCGAGGGCCGTCCGGGATGGCATATTGAGTGCTCTGTCATGTCCAAGAAATATCTGGGGGAGCAGATCGATATTCATGGTGGCGGAGAGGATCTGATCTTCCCTCATCATGAGAACGAGATTGCCCAGAGTGAGGCATGCTCTGGAAAATGCTTCTCCAGATACTGGATGCACAATGCATTCCTGAACATTGACAACCGCAAAATGTCAAAATCCCTTGGAAATTTCTTTACCGTCCGTGAGATCGGTGAGAAATACGATCTGCAGGTACTGCGTTTCTTCATGCTGAATGCACATTACAGAAGTCCGCTGAACTTCAGCGCTGACCTGATGGAATCTTCCAAGAACGCACTGGAAAGAATCCTGACCGCTGTTGAAAACCTGAAATATGTGGCAGAGCATGCATCACTGCAGGAGATGACCGAAGAGGAAGTCCTGAAAGCTGACGAGGCAAAGAAATTCCAGGAGAATTTTGATCATGCCATGGATGATGATTTCAATACCGCAGACGCTATTGCAGCTGTTTTTGATCTGGTCAAATTTGCAAATACCAATGTGGCAGAAGGTTCCAGCAAGGCATTTGCAGATGCGTTGAGAGGGAAAATCCAGAGCTTGTGCGATATTCTTGGTATTATTACAGAAAAGAAAGAGGAACTTCTGGATGCTGATATTGAGCAGCTCATCGAGGAACGTCAGGCAGCCAGAAAGGCTAAGAACTTTGCACGGGCAGATGAGATCCGTAATGAGCTTCTTGAGAAGGGCATCGTTCTGGAAGACACCCGTGAAGGAGTAAAATGGAAGAGAGCATAAAATATTTAAAAGAGCAGTTTGATCTGCAGCCGGTGGATATCCGCACCTATTCACCGGTGGTGCTCGCCTATATAGGAGATGCAGTCTATGAACTGGTGATCCGTACGATTTTGGTGGATCAGGGAAACCGACAGGCGAATACACTTCATAAAAAGGCGAGTACTTATGTCAAGGCATCTGCACAGGCTGCCATGGCAGAAGCATTTCTTCCGGAACTGACGGAGGAGGAGCTTTCCTATTTTAAACGCGGCAGAAATGCAAAGACGGTCAGCATGGCAAAACATGCGACCATGCATGATTACCGCCATGCGACGGGTTTTGAGGCGCTGATGGGATATCTGTATCTGACGGATCAGATGAAGCGCATGATTGATCTAATTAAAATCGGTATGGAACGTACAGGAGGAACCCCATGAGATATGAAGAACTGACCATCGAGGGCCGAAATGCGGTCATGGAAGCTTTCCGCTCAGGCAAGACCATCGACAAGCTCTTTGTGCTGAAAAATTGTCAGGATGGCCCGGTAAACAGTATTTTAAGAGAAGCCAGAAAACATGATGTAATTGTAAGCTTTGTGGCAAAAGAACGTCTGGATCAGATGTCAAAGACCGGAAAGCATCAGGGTGTCATTGCATCTGCTGCAGCCTATGAGTATGCAGAGGTGGAGGATATTTTAAATCTTGCACGGGAAAAGGGCGAGCCGCCTTTTATTTTCCTTCTGGATAACATTGAGGATCCCCATAATCTGGGAGCGATTATCCGTACTGCTAACCTGGCAGGTGCTCATGGCGTTATCATTCCCAAGCGTCATGCAGTGGGACTGACGGCAACCGTAGCGAAGACGTCTGCAGGCGCTCTTAATTACACTCCGGTTGCCAAGGTGACAAATCTGGGTGCTACCATGGAGGAATTGAAGAAAGAAGGACTGTGGTTCGTCTGCGCGGATATGGGTGGAACGACTATGTATGACCTGAATCTGACAGGACCTATCGGGCTGGTCATTGGAAATGAAGGAGAGGGTGTAGGACGTCTGGTAAAAGAGAAGTGCGACTATGTGGCATCAATTCCCATGAAGGGGGATATCGATTCCCTGAACGCTTCTGTGGCAGCAGGTGTACTGGCCTATGAGATCGTAAGACAGAGGATGAACTGATGGTGAAAGCACCCTATCAGGAGCAGACAGACGAAGAACTGATTGCCAGAATCCGCTCCGGTGAGACAGGCGTGACAGAGTATCTTCTGGAAAAATATAAGCCGCTGGTGAAGAAGCAGGCTCGTACCATGTATCTGATGGGCGGTGAGAATGAAGATCTGATTCAGGAAGGGATGATTGGCCTGTTCCGGGCCATCAGCACCTATCGGCAGGGAGAAGGATCGTTTTATGGGTTTGCCCTCTTATGCATTAACCGGCAGATGTATACGGCAGTTCAGGCATCTGCCCGGAAGAAGCATGAACCCTTGAATGCATATGTCTCGTTGGACGAAGAATCACAGATGCCTTTGGAGGATAGTCCGGAGACCATGCTTCTTCTTCAGGAGAAGGAGGGAAAACGGGAAGATATGATTGCCCGTCACTTGAGCAGCCTGGAAAAAAAGGTACTGGCTCTTTATCTGGAGGGCATGAGCTACGGTCAGATTGCAGAGCAAATCGGGCGCCCTGAGAAGTCTGTCGATAACGCGATTCAACGTTTGAAAAAAAAGTTAAAAAAAGTTGAAAAAAGTGTTGACACTCGGGAGACCCTGTGATATTATAATCAAGTCGCGAGCGCAAGCGACACAAAACAAGCTGCTGTGGCTCAGTCGGTAGAGCGTCGCATTGGTAGTGCGGAGGTCACGGGTCCGATTCCCGTCAGCAGCTTTGAACCGGAAATTCACTTGAATTTCCGGTTTTTTTCATATATTGAAAAATATTCATGAGGGGAAAACTACCTATATGAAAAAATGGATTGAAAAAGGATTAAATATTTATCGGGGCATGTCGGTGCAAGTACGGGCATCCATGGCATTTATGGTTGTCAATTTCATGCAAAAGGGGATTTCTTTCCTGACGGCACCTATTTTTACCCGTTTATTAACGACGGAGGAGTACGGGGTCATTACGATTTATTCTTCCTGGGCAGATGTCATTGGTATTTTTGCCATGTTTGGTCTTTATAATAATGTGTATTGCAGAGGTATTCTGGAATTTAAGGAAGATAAGAAGAATTTTACGTTCTCCTTGTTGACACTGGCAAATCTGATTACTTTGATTGTATTTGGTGTGGTATGGACGGTAAATACGTATGTGCTTCATTTCCTGAACATTCCGAACATTTTGATTTTCTTTATGTTCTTTACATTCCTTTTGGAACCGGCTTTTGAATTTTGGAAAACTGATCAGAGATTTGCGTATAAATATAAATTGCTCTGTCTGTTTATGATTCTGGTCATGGTATTTTCACCGACCATTTCCATGGCAGGAATATTCCTGTTTCCGGGAAATAAGGTGGTGGCGAGAATTATCGGAGCACAGGTTATGACACTGACCTTGAGCGCTGGATGCTATTTGCTGGAAGTATACCGGGGAGGCGGAAGACCGAAACTTTCTTACTGGAAATATGCAGTGCTTTATAATTTACCATTAATTCCTTACTTTCTTTCCAGTTATGTGTTGAGCAGCAGTGACCGGTTGATGATTGGATATTTCTGGGGAGAAGATAAAGCTGGAATTTATGGAATTGCTTATACGATGTCAGCGGTAGTAAACATTGTGTGGAATTCCATCAATGCAACGTTGGTTCCTACGATCTATCAGCGGTGTGATGACGGAAGAAGGGATACTCTTTCTCGGTTGGTAGTGCCAATTATTGCCGGATATGGAGGTGTCTGCCTGTTAATTATGTTACTTTCGCCGGAAATTATCCGATTCTTAGCTCCGTCCAGCTATGGAGAGGGCATGTACATCATTCCGGTAATTGTAGGCGGTGTCTTCTATATGTCCATTTTCAGCATTTTCTCCAATATTATTTATTATGAGAAAAAGCCCAAATATGTCATGGGTGCAGGTGTTGCTGCAGCTGTGATGAATTTTATCCTGAATCTTATATTTATTCCGTTGTGCGGTTATTTTGCAGCAGGCTATACCACGCTGGCTTCTTATCTCCTGCAGGTAGTGTGGAGCTATGTGGCAGTAAAGAAAGTAACGGGAGAATCTGTTTACGATATGAAGAAACTGGGAATTATCGGTTTGATCATCCTGGGAATGTCTATTGGAGCCCCGGTTTTATATTCCTTTACCATCCTTCGCTGGGCATTGTTAGTGGTGATT
This sequence comes from Hominiventricola sp., assembly GCF_057604405.1. Classification (NCBI taxonomy): domain Bacteria; kingdom Bacillati; phylum Bacillota; class Clostridia; order Lachnospirales; family Lachnospiraceae; genus Hominiventricola; species Hominiventricola sp. The sequence goes on along the minus strand of NZ_DBLYVB010000007.1, from coordinate 61,982 downwards.
GTGGCAGTAATCTGGATCAAACGGGATGTAGTGATAGGAGGTCTTCTGCGTGACAAAAAGAAAATGGCTGACAAATAAGTTTAGGCATCTGGCCTATTCGACCGGAGAACAGGTTTCTGGTTTCCGAAATACACATAAAAAGAGAGAAACCGAGAAGAAAATTCTGCTGTTTTGTTCCAGCCGGACCATGGAAGAACATCTGGTAAATTTTATGGAACAGCTGGAAGATCAGCCGCAGTATATATTTTATCTGTGTTTTGGAGACTATTATGCAGCAGGAAAAAAGCAGGACAAGAGCCAGACGTTATTCCGGGATAAGAAGGTAACGATGGTCACTTCTAATTGGCAGCTCTATATGGGCTTGTGGGACTTGATTGTCTGCGCGGATCTGGAGCTGCCATTCTGGGTGAAAGAAGGAACAATTCCGAAGGTTTATATAGGGCATGGCGCTGGAGGCGTCAGCTATGATAATGGAGAAACCACCTATGATTATGGAGCGGATAGTTTTGACAGGCATGGAAATCCCATGTTTGACATGATGCTGGAACCGAATAAGGAGACGGCGAAATTCATGTGCAAAGATCCCGTTTTTGGAAAGACCATTCATTCTGGTGGTTATCGATATGCTTGGCGATTAAAAGAAGCTTCGGAAAAGCAAAAGGAATATAAACAACAACTAGGAATTCCGGCGGACCGGATTGTGGTCAGCGTATGGGGATCCTGGGGAAAAGAGAGCCTATTTCATGTATTGGGTGAGGAATTGTTTGTCGTCTGCGAAGAATTGAGACAAAAGGGATATGAATTTATTTTTTCCATTCATCCAAGAGAATATCAGCGCTATGACGAACAGATCGAACCTTTAGGAGAAAAGGTGGAAGTCTGCAGGGAACGAGGCATGTTGGTGAGGTCTCCGCAACAGGACTGGCTGCCTTATATGATGGCCAGTGATGTGGTATTGATTGATTATTCTGCTATGTTATCTTTGGCGGTGCTGGCAGGAAAGAAAATTATTCAGAGTGATTTTCCAGAAGGAAAAATATGGAAGAGATCCATGCATGCAGCACTGAGAAAGGTATTTCCGGTAATTTCACGGGCAGAGGATCTGGAAGCAGCTTTGGAGGAAGTACTGGGAACGGACAAGTACGAAAAAGAGATTCAGCGGTTTCAGGGCCAGCTCTACGCTTCGAAAGAGGATTATAAGAAATTTATTCAGGATACAGTGCAGGATTTAGTGAATAGATAGCATAAGAATCTTGCAATGTACGGAGACAATATGCTATGATAAAAAACAGTTTTAAACCCGAGGAGGAATAAGTGATGGAGAATGAAGTCGTTTCCAAGAATTTTATAGAGACAGAGATCGATAAAGACCTTGCAGAAGGCGTTTATGATACCGTGCATACCCGTTTCCCGCCGGAACCCAACGGATATCTGCACATCGGACATGCCAAGTCTATTCTGCTGAATTACGGACTGGCAAAAAAATATGGCGGAAAGTTCAATCTGCGTTTTGATGATACGAACCCGACCAAGGAGAAGACGGAGTTTGTAGAGGCCATCAAAGCCGATGTAAAATGGCTGGGGGCAGAATGGGATGACAGACTGTTCTTTGCTTCTAATTATTTCCAGCAGATGTATGAGGCCGCTGTGAAGCTCATTAAGAAAGGAAAGGCTTATGTGTGCGACCTTTCTGCAGAGGAGATCAGAGAGTATCGTGGAACCCTGACTGAGCCGGGTAAGAACAGTCCCTACCGTGACCGCAGCGTAGAGGAGAACCTGCAGCTGTTTGAGGATATGAAGAACGGAAAATTTGCAGATGGAGAGAAAGTACTCCGTGCAAAGATCGATATGGCTTCTTCTAATATGAATATGAGAGATCCGGTTATTTACCGAGTGGCACATATGACCCATCACAACACCGGAGATACATGGTGTATTTATCCGATGTACGATTTTGCTCATCCGATTGAGGATGCCATTGAAGGAATTACTCATTCCATCTGTACACTGGAGTTTGAGGATCACAGACCGTTATACGACTGGGTTGTAAGAGAACTGGAGTATCCGCAGCCGCCGCGTCAGATTGAGTTTGCAAAGCTGTACCTGACCAATGTGGTAACCGGTAAGCGTTACATTAAGAAGCTGGTAGAGGAAGGCGTAGTAGACGGATGGGATGATCCGCGTCTGGTATCCATCGCAGCTCTTCGCCGTCGTGGATTTACACCGGAGTCTATCCAGAAATTCGTAGAGCTTTGTGGTGTGGCGAAGGGACAGAGTTCCGTAGACTACGCAATGCTGGAGTACTGTATCCGTGAGGATCTGAAGATGAAGAGATCCCGTATGATGGCAGTGCTGGATCCGATCAAATTAGTCATCGACAACTATCCGGAAGGAGAGGTTGAGTATCTGGATGCAGCCAATAACCTGGAGAACGAGGAACTGGGTTCCAGAAAGATTCCGTTCTGCAGAGAGCTGTATATTGAGAGAGATGATTTCATGGAGGAACCGCCGAAGAAATACTTCCGTCTGTTCCCGGGCAATGAGGTCCGTCTGATGCATGCATATTTTGTAAAATGTGTAAGCTTTGAGAAGGACGAGAATGGCAATGTAACCGTTGTTCACTGTACTTATGATCCGGAGACCAAGGCAGGAAGTGGATTTACCGGAAGAAAGGTCAAAGGAACGATTCACTGGGTTCCGGCACCTTATGCCGTGGATGCAGAAGTACGTCTTTATGAGAACCTGATTGACGAGGAGAAGGGTGTTTACAACGAGGATGGTTCTATGAACATCAATCCGAATTCTCTGACTGTTGCACAGGCAAAACTGGAGCCGGCTCTGAAGGATGTGAAAGCATACGATAGCTTCCAGTTCGTGAGAAATGGTTTCTTCTGCGTAGATGCGAAAGATTCCAAGGAAGATGCACTGGTATTTAACCGGATCGTATCTCTGAAGAGTTCTTTCAAACTGCCGAAGGCAGAATAAATGGAATAACAGGGGGGATCACTGCACAGGTGCAGTGGTCCCTTTTTGAGGAAAATGAGGAGTAACAACAGATGAAAAGAAAAATGTGGATGAGAGCACTGGCCCTGCTGACAGCCACAGCAGCGGTAATGACAGATTCCGGTATGGTCTATGCGGCTCAGACAGTAGAGAATGTGCCGCTTCAGCAGGAGTCGGCTGAGAAAGAAGTGCCGGAGGAGGAAACACCGCTGGAAACTGAGCCGGTATCGGAAGAACCAGAAGCAGAGCCGGTGCAGGAGGAGATAACACCGGATACGGATCAGGACGAAGCGGAGACAGAAGTGCCTCTGGTGCAGGATAAGGAGACAGAAAAAAAGGAGACAGAAAAAGAACCGGAGACCGTCACAGAAGAGTATACCTGGGAACCGGTTTTCACAGAAGCAGCGGAATGGGAGGAAAAATTTTCCTTTGAGCAGCCGCAGATCGGAGAAGCACTGGATGAAGAAAGTGCAGAGGAGGAAGATACCGAGTCAGAAGAGAACGCAGATTTCTATGCGACCTATTATGGAGATCAGCTGGAAGATGAACTGGCTGCAGAACTGTATCAGAGTTTGACAGCGGAAGATCAGGAAGAGTTTACTTTTGAAAATGTCACCGCAGAGGAAGTAGAAAAAGCAGCGCAGGCAGCTTTCGATGCATTTCTGCTGGATGAGACCGAGTGGACAGTAGAAGAACTGAAAGACAACTGTAACCTTAAGATTCATTCCGAAGGAACGGTGAAGGAAGACGGGGAGACGGAATGGAATATTTCGGCTCTCTGGACATTGCCGGAGAAAGAAGATCCGGAGGCAGAAGAAGAGGCTGGGAAATCAGAAGAATCCGAAGAACAGGAGGAAACTGAGGAGCAGGAGGCACTTTCTCAGGAAGAGGCAGCGCGTCTCTATCGCAAACAGTGTGTGGAAGAAGAAATTCCCTGCGTATTGATGGTCAGCGTGGAGGATGAGGAGTTTATTTTCCAGAATGCAGTTCGTGATGAAGAGGGAATCTGGCAGTTGGTAGATTCCATGAAGAAAGAAGAATCTTCTGAGGAAGAGGAGCCGCTGGAACCGGAAAATGAGACTGCCACGCAGGAAGAAACTGCAGCCATGGAACCGGTACCACAGTCGGAAATCACAGAGTCGGAAAGCCAGGAGCCAGTCACGACAGAATCAGGAGTTGCCGCTTATTCCGCAAGGCAGGAAGTACCGCAGGAACAGACACTTCAGAATGTATCCGTGACAGGCGTGAAAGCGAAGATTTATACAGGAAAACCTCTGACACAGAAAGTAAAGATAAAAGATACAACAACTGGGAAATTGTTGAAAGAAGGAAAGGATTATACTATTTCCTATGAGAATAATGTGAATGCAGGTACAGCAACGCTGGTGGTTCGTGGAGTTAGTGGAAGTGGTCACACCGGAGTACTGCGGATGAATTTCACCATTGCACCCCAGACGGTAGCAAAAAAAGTCAAAGGAAAAGTATTGCAGAAAAAAATCCTTTATACGGGAGCAGAATTGAAACCATCCTTTTCTTTGACATATAATAAAATGACGCTGACAGCAGGAAAAGATTACCAGGTGTCTTATGCAAATAACATTGCAAAAGGTAGCGGACAGATTATTGTGACCGGTCAGGGAAACTATACAGGAATGCAGATCATTAAGTTTAAGATTACTGGGCCAAAGATGAAGGATGCCAGTGTGAGCTTAAATACCAGTTCTACTGTTTATAATGGTGCCACCAGTTATCCGGGAGTCACTGTTACCTATGCTGGAAAAACTTGTAAGGAAGGAACTGATTACACAGTTAAATATCCCAAAAAACTGAAAGCAGGAAAAAATAGTATTTCTGTCAGAGGAAAGGGCAATTTCTCCGGTTCTGTAAAACTGACTTATACATTGAGTAAAGCATCCATGGAAAAGGCAAAAGTTTCCATTCCGTATGCATGGCAGTATGCCAAAAAGGTAAATCCGGTGCCTGCCAGTGTGACAATGGACGGTACAGCGCTGAACCTGAAAAAAGACTATACGATAAAATATTATTCCAAAGCGACCGGAAAGACGCTGAGCAGGATCAAGACAGAAGGGGAGTATCAGATTTTTCTTATCGGAAAAGGAAGTTATACAGGCACAAAAACGTTGGATATCTGTGTGACCAGCGATCAGAATATCCTTGCCAATAATTATGACAGCGGATGGGAACCGGAACCAGAACCGGAAAAACCAGTCGTCGTACCGGAAGATACGGTATACTCACAGAACAAAGTGCCTGCGGACCATGATTATTATATGGGGTACTATGAACAGTACAAGATTACCTCTAAAAAAGGAATTCAGGGTACTTCCGCATACACGGAGGATCTGGGAGTACAGCATGTACTGTTGAACGTGGACATGGCAGATTTGATCAGTACTACTGCAAAATCTGGTTATGTTCCATATACTTATAAAGGAAAGACTTATTACTTTGGCGACTTGATCGCGTTAAAAGATACCATTTATTATCTTCATGGATGGGGAAGCAATGGAGAGAACCCTTATGGTGCAAACCATGCGAGAAATGTAACGCTGGTTCTGCTTATGAGCTGGAAGGATGAGCTGTCCTATCTGATTCATCCATCAGCCAGAAAAAAAGGTGCAGCACCGTACTATGCGTTAAATATGCAGGATGCAGCTGCAAAAGATACCTTTGAGGCGTTGTTCCGCTATATGGGAGAGTGGCTTGGCCAGTACAAAATCCGTGTCAGTAACTGGACATTGGGAAATGAGGTAAATAGCTGCAAGGAATGGAACTATTCCGGCAATATGTCCCTAAATCAATGTGTGGAAAATTATGCAAAGGCATTTCAGCTGTTGTATAAGGGCGTAAAACGGACGGCAACCAGCTCCAGAGTCTTTATTTCCCTGGATCACTGCTGGACTGCATCCGTGGCCGGACACAGTGGAAAATCATTTTTGGATCAGTTTGCAGCCTATATGGCCCAGACGGCACCGGATATGCAGTGGAATGTCAATTATCATCCCTATTCCGATCCGTTGGGAAGTACGAATTTCTGGAGTAATACCAGCAGTACATCCAATAGCAGCAATACAAAATATATTTCCATGCGAAATATCAATGTGCTGACGGATTATTTGTCTCAGCTGGAATCCAAATATGGAAAAGCTTCGGGTTCGATTCGTGTCATTCTGGGTGAGTTTGGTTATTCCGCGAATGCGGGAAATACTTCCCAAGAGCAGCATCAGGCGGCAGCTCTGGGCTATGGATACTATATTGCCATGGCGAACAGCCGGATTGACAGTTATATTATCCGTGCTTATCAGGATGCCCCGGAGGAAGGAAAACTGAAACTGGGACTCCGCACAAAAAATGATGTGGCAAAAGAATCCTATCAGGTGTATAAGTATCTGGATACTTCAGAATCAGAGACCTATATGAATAAATATTTAAGCATCGTTGGCCTGAATAATTGGAATCAGATTTCCGGTTTTGATGACAGTGCATTTAATAACAACGATTTCTAAAAATCAGAGCATACAAAAATCCCGGCATGCAGTGCATGTCGGGATTTCGTCATTCATGGGCAAAACCTAAGCTTCCGGAGCGTTTTCTGCTTCCTCCGGGGCTTTTTCTTCTTCCGGTTCTTCCTCTTTTTCATCAGCTTTTACCGGAGCCTCATCCTCAAAGATTTCAGAATCGTCCTCAAAAGCCTTTATATCATCTTCGTCCTCGTCAGTTTCATCGAACAGGTCATCATCTTCAAAGTCTTCCAGCTCTTCATCAGCTCCAAAGAACCTGCGGAAGAGATAAAGACCTGCGGCAGCAAAAGCAGCTGCGGTTCCGAGAAATGCAACGGTTTTCCATAATTTTTTCATAGGGAATGCTCCTTTCATTTTAGACCTCATTTTATTTATTTTAATATAAATGCCCCTGCAATAAAAGTGGTAAATCATTAAATTTTAAGAAATTTAAGAAAATATCCGTTGAGCTTTTATTTGATTTCGATTACACTATAGAAATATGAAATACAAAGGAAGACAGAAAATGATTCGACTGATTATCAGTGATATTGATGGAACTTTAGTGAAGGAAGGATCTACAGAGATCAATCCGGAATATATGGAAGTGATCCGGCAGTTAGCGGATCAGGGTGTGGCATTTGCAGCAGCAAGCGGACGGCATTCCAGCAGCATTGACGCGGTATTTCACGAAGTGAGAAACCGGATTTTTTATTTATCCGATAATGGCTCCTGCATTCAGAAATATGGAACGCCATGTCATGAACTCCGGCTGAATACAGAAGATTTGAAAGGGTATTTGCAGGAGGCTCTGGAGGGCGGCGATTGTTATCCGCTGCTTTCCACGGCAGAAGGATTTTTTACGGATGAGAAGGATGAGGCATTTGCCAATCTGATTTTTGGGCAGTATAAGGGAGCAGGAGGTATTGTGGAAAATCTGCAGGAGTATCTGCAGGAAGGGGTAAAGTTAAGCCTTTACTGCCTGGATGATGTAAAAAGGGTTTATGAGCGCATGTCCGAAAATTGGAAAGAGAAGTTTGCGATTAATATTTCCGGGGAAAAATGGGTGGATATTAACGATCCGGAGGCCACCAAGGGAAATGCAGTCAGATGGCTTCAGAGGGAGCTTGGCGTAAACAGGGAAGAGACTGTTGTCTTCGGTGATAATTTTAATGATATGTCCATGCTGGCATGCGGGGACAGAAGTTATGCTTCGGTTCTGTCGGCACCGGAAGTGAAACAGGCAGCCAGGTACGAGGTGGCATCCTATGAGGAAGATGGTGTGCTGCAGGTGCTGAAAGATATTTTGCAGGAGGTGGCCCATGAAAAATAGACGAAGAATTGGCTGCATGGGACTGATGGCAATGCTTTTGATCAGTTCTTTGACTGGCTGCGGCGATACGAAGATCGTGGTGACTACCGGTCTGGCGCCTAACGAGCTGTTTCGCATTGGAAATGTGTCCTGTGCCATGCCGGAGGCGTTGGTTTATCTCAATAACCAGAAAAATCAGTATGAAAATATCTATGGCATTGAGATGTGGGATCATGCATTTGGAGATACGACACTGGAAGAATATTTAAAAAGTCAGGTGCTTTCTCAGCTGGCGCAGATGAAGAGTATGGTTTATCTGGCAAAGGAACGGGATATTGCACTTTCCGAGGAGGATGAGCAGAAGGCAGAAAAAGCAGCTTCTGAGTATTTTGCATCGTTGAGCCAGGAGGAGATTAAGCTTCTGGGTGTGGATGAGGATGCAGTGAAAAGCATGTATGAGGATTATTGTCTGGCGCAGGAAGCTTACGATAAGATCACGGAAGATGTGACGGTGGAGGTCAGTGATGACGAATCCAGGGTCATACAGTTAGATCAGATCTATGTGCAGGAACAGTCACTGGCGGAGGAACTGAAAGGCAGACTTGATCAGGGCGAAGATTTTGAGACACTGGCCGGCACCTATTCCAAGGCGCCGAAGGTGACCGTATCCGTGGCGAGAGGAGATGAAAGCCAGGAATACGAGGATGTGGCGTTTGATCTGGATAATGATGAGATCAGTGACGTGTTTGCGGCGGATGACGGATATTATATCCTGAAATGTCTCAATACCTATCTGCCGGAGGAATCTGAGGCTAATAAGGCAAAAGTAGAGCAGCAGCAGAAAACAGAACGCTTCCAGAGCATTTACGATGGATTGATGAAGGATACTTTGTCAGAGTATCAGAAGCATCTGTGGGAAAAGGTGAAGTTTGAAGATTACACGGATGTGAAGACAGACAGCTTTTTCAAAGTGTATGAAGAAAACTTTGCATAACGAATGAGAAGAAATGAAAGAGATTCCGGGGTTAACCCAGAATCTCTTTTAAACTGTTCAGAAGTTCGGTATTTTTCTCCGGCATCATAAAGCAGAAGCGGAAGAAGGTCTCGTCCTCCAGCCCGGGGAAAGTGGAGCAGTCCCGGAGCATCAGTCCTTTTTTGATGCAGTGGACAAAGACGTCATAGGAAGTCACGCCCTCCTTTAAAATGCGGACCAGAATGAAATTGGCATGGGGTTTATAGACCTTGACGGTATCCCATGTTTTCAGTTCGTTGTAAATGCGTTCCCGTTCCGTGGAAATTAAGTTCCGGGTCTTTTCGATGTAATCCCAGTCATGAAACATATAGGAACCTGCAATTTCTGCCAGGCTGTTGATGGTCCATGGATTTTTCTCCTCCATGATTTTAGCCAGCAGCGGAAGATTGGCGGTCATGGCATAGCCAAGCCGGAGTCCAGGAGAGGCGAAGAATTTGGAAATACCCCGTAAAATGGCAAAGTTATCAAATTCCTCCAACAGTCCTACAGAACTGATACTCTCATTGTCAGGAGCAAACTCGGCATAGGTTTCGTCGATCATGACGAAAATGCCCAGTTCCTGGCAGCGGGCGAGAATCCGGCGCATCTCCTCCGGGGAGGATGCGGTGGACGTAGGATTGTTGGGATTGCAGATGACGCAGAGATCGGCCTGTTCTGCTGCCAGCGCGTTGCAGAAATCTTCCACGTCCAGCTGGAATTCATTTTCTTCTTTTAATGCGTAGTAGAGGACTTCGCCTCCGTTCAGGCGGACCTCCCGTTCATACTCAGAATACGTAGGAGAGACAATCAGTGCCTTTTTCGGGTGGTTGATCTGGATAAACAGGGAAATCAGTTCTGTGCATCCGTTTCCCACCAGAATCTGCTCCGGACGGCATCCGGTGTAGCCGGCAATGTGACTGCGAAGCTCGGTGTATTCCGGATCCGGGTAAGTAGTGACTGCGTCAATGTGGGCAGCCAGTCCATCCTTCATTTTTTTGGAAATACCAAGGGGGTTTACATTGGCGCCAAAGCCGGTAATCTGTTCCTTTGGGATTCCAAAGTATTTCTCAATCTTTTCTAAGTCACTTCCGTGGAAGTGTTCTTTTCCCTCAATCTTAGGTTCTGTATTTGTATTCATTTCTACCTCAGTCTTCTGTCCTGCGGTTGCGTAGAGCAAACCAGTGGTGATATAATATTGATAGTACTGATTATAATCAAAATTAGAGAAAATGCAACGGGGTTCATATGAAAGACAAAATCATAGACTTTTCCAATGGAATATTTACCTATGAGCAGGCAAGCCTTCGGATCGAGCCGGAAATGCTGAAGCTGGAGATTCAGGACGGCCGTGGGGTGGCGGGCAGCTTTTTGATTGTTTCCTGCGACGAACGGCGGGTAAAGGGCATTGTGATTTCGGAGATTCCTGGATTTCACCTGAAGAAAACCAGCTTTTTCGGCCGTGCGGCGAGGATGGAATATGAGTATCAGCCCCAATGGATCCGGGAGGGGGAGACACGGGAAGAAAAGCTTTTTGTGGAATCCGATGCAGGGGAATACGAGATTCCGGTGGTGATCACGGCAGTTGTGAAAGAAATACAGCAGCAGGAAGAAGAACCTTTGCCGGAAGAAAGAGCATCTGCAGAAGTTAAGCAGGAATTGAAAAAAGGACCGGGCCGTTCAGAGGACTGGAAACGGCGACGCAGCAGACAAAAGATCATGGCGGCATTCTTAATGGAGCTGGAGAGGGAGCGGCGCGGAGACAGCAGCGTAAAGAAGGCGCTGCAAAGATATCGGACTCTGGTAGATCAGCTTCGGAAGGAAAATCCGGAGGATCCGGTAGGACCTCTTATGGATGCCTGGGTTATGTTCCGGGAAGGACGGAAGGAAGAGGCAGGATGGATTTTAAGAAAATATGAAAAGACCAGGCTATACCAGCAGAAGCAGGTGACGGTCCGCGCTGTCTTTTTCTATGTGAACAGTTATGTTGGGGGAAATTGTCTGCCACAGCTTCAGAAACTTTATCAGAAACAGCCGGAGAACTGGATCCTGGTGCTCATGCTGTTGGAAAAAGATCCAAAACTTCAGCAGGATTCCCGCATGGCTTATAAACTGCTGGAACGGCAGTTTCGTGGGGGCGTGAGAAACCGGCTGCTCTATCAGTGCGCCTGGGAGCTTCTGAAAAAGGATATGGCACTCTTTACAGGACTGGATGCATTTGCACTGCAGACCTTTGCCTGGGCATCAGCTCATGGATTTCTGACATCGGAGACTGCCATGGCGGCAGCCAGCCAGGCAGCAGGAGTGAAGCACTGGTCTTTTCTGACGGCGAGGCTTTTAAAAGCCTGCTATCAGACGGTGCCCTGCAGGGAGACGGTCGGGGCGGTCTGCGCGATTTACATCCGGGGACATAGGACCGATGAAGATGCCTTTGTCTGGTATTATAAAGGGGTAGAACTGGATGCCAAGATTACCAATCTGTATGAGTATTTTATGTATGCGCTGCCAGACAGTTATGCGGAACTGCTCCCACGGCAGATCATCCTGTATTTCGATTATCATAATACACTGAGCGGAAAGCAGAAGACAGCATTTTACACAAACCTTTTACGTCATGGAGGCATGGAAGGTGCAGACATGGAGCATCACCGCTGGAAACTGCAGGAATTTTTACTGGCACAGTTAAAGGAACGAAGGCTCAATGAACAGCTGGCATGGCTTTATGAAAAGTGTCTGGCTGTGGAGACATTGGAAGGAGAACAGCTGGATGCCCTGACAGATCTTCTTTTTTTAAGAAAGCTTACTTGTAAGGATCGGCGGATCCGTCAGGTGGAAGTCCGCTATGAACAGCTGGAGCAGGTGTTTATCGTGCCGCTTTCCGGTGGAAGTGCCTGCATTCCTATTTATACACCGGGGGCAGAGATTACCCTTCTGGATGAGCAGGGAAGACGATATCGGAAGACGGTTCCCTATGATTTGAAAAGGTTATTGATATCACCGGCATTTTTGCAGGTCTGCATTCAGCAGAGAAAGGAACATCCGGGACTGAATCTCTATCTGTTGGAAGGAAAAGGAGATCACAGACTTCATAGTGAGACTGTGGAAACAGCCCGGAAGCTTCTGAAGAGTGGGAAGCTGACCAGGGACTATGAGCGGAAATTAAAATTGGAGCTTCTGCAGTATGAACGGAAGCATCGGAGACTGGAAAAGATAGAGGAGGAACTCCTGATCCCGGACGGGGAGTATTTAAACAGAGAGGAACAGGGGACTTATCTGGAAATTCTTATCTTGCTGGAACGGGATGAGGAGGCATGGAAATTGCTTCAGAAAACAGGGTGCCGTACAGCAGATCCAGCTATCTTATTAAGGCTGCTGCTGCGGCTTCTGGAACAGAAAAAGATTTCTCATGATGACCTGCGTCCGTGGGCATGGGAGGTATTCAGGAAAGGAAAGTATACGGATCGGATTCTGGCGCTGCTGGCAGAACAGGGACTGGCGGATACCCGGTCACTTCTGGAGCTCTGGAGGGCATGCAGAAAGTTTGATTTGCATTTTCAGGAACTGGAAGAGCAGCTGACAGCCCAGGCACTTTATACAGAACGGCATGTGCAGGAAGTATTTCCGGTGCTGCAGGATATGGATGAGCGGGGGACAGATCCGGTCATGGTGAGCGCATGGCTTAACTATTTGTCGTGGCTCGATTTTGTGAAGGAAGAGCCGGTGCCGGAAGGATTGTTCGAGAGTCTGGAGCAGCATATGATCTGGGATGATCCGTTGGCAAGAGTGGCCACATTGTCCTACCTTCGCCAGTTATCTGTATTGCTTTTGCTTACGGATACTCAGAAGCGGCTGGCGGGACGGCTTTTAAGCCAGCAGTGGCTGGAACGCAGACGCTTTGCTTTTCTTGCGAAATTACTCCCTTATGCAGAACATATGGATGGAATGAATGACTGCATGACCGTAGAGTACCGGTGTCATCCGGAACATCGGGTGATTCTTCATTATGTGTTGGAATACCATGGAAAGAAAAGTTTCGATTATGTGACGGAACAGCTGTATCCGGTGTGTGGAGGGGTATTTACCAGAACCTTTACGTTATTTTACGGAGAACGGCTGACCTGGTTTTTCACAGAAGAATGCCTGGACGGAACAGAGAAGTCTACGGTGTGCAAGACCTATGAGAATCGGGAGGAGCATCTGACCGGTGACGGGCGTTATGAGAGGTTGTGCCGGATGCAGAAGGCCTGTGATTACCGGCAGGAGCGGCCGCTTCAGCGGATGATGAGGGAATATGAAGCGTTGAGTGCCATTGCACAGGAACAGTTTCAGAGAAGGTGAGAGGGCAGGATGTCATGATATTGACAAAAGAAAAGCAGGGAGTGATTGCAGGAATTGATTTTCGAAAAGAAATTCCGCAGGTCTGCTATCAGACCGGTGATAGGAAGGAACCGGCATATCTTCCCCTGGAATATGAAAAACTTTCCGGACATACGGCATGCTTCTGCAAGATTCTGTCTGCATTGAAAAGATTTGAAAAAAAAGAAAATATCCGTGCTGTACTGGTACTTCCGGATATGGAAGAAGAAACAATCCGCCAGTATCTGCAGGAAGCCTGCCAGGCTGGATTCGGGAAGGAACAGATCCATATGGTGTCAGAGGCTGAGAGTCTGGTGCATTTTGTTATGAGTCAGACCTCCGATATCTGGCAGCACCGGGTGTTTTTGCTGGAATTTGGACAGGAGGAAATCCGTTCCATCTGCCTGCATATGAATCGGAGAACATCACCTATGCTGGTACAGGCGGAGGAGCCGGAATACTGGTATGTGGGAAATCTCCTGGAGGGCGGACGGGATGAAAAACTGGCGGAAACCGTGAAGGAACGGTTTTCCGGGGAGCCGGTGTCCTCCGTATTTTTAACCGGAACGGACTTTAACGCGAGAGATTATAAAAAGAGCAGGGATGAAATCTGCTTTCGAAGAAGGGTATTTCTGGCGGAGCAGATCTGTGCCAGAGGAGCATGTATGCTGGCACAGGCGGGAAAAGACAGGGTGCCGTATCTGTTCTTAAGTGAGCAGACTCTGCTTTATAATGTGGGAATCCGCAGCAGGCGGGGAGGAAAAGAGAGTATTTATACACTGGCGGAAGCCGGACAGAACTGGTATGACATACAAGTGTCCCAGGAAATGATTCTGGTGGGCAGCCCGGTGCTGGAGCTGGTTTTTCAGCCTATGTTGGGAGGCCCGGAGATCCGGGGAGGGATCCGGTTACAAAATCTGCCGGAACGCCCGGAAGGAACCGGACGGCTTCTGGTGGAGATTTCTTTTTCCTCGCCAAAGCAGTGTGAGGTGAAGGTAACGGATCTGGGATTTGGAGAATTGTATCCGGCATCAGGTCTTTACTGGGTAGATTCATTTTTACTGGAAGAAGAGGAGGAGAACCATGGGACTGGCGGTGATCTGCAGGAGCAGACGGGCGAAGACACCATATCTGGTGGAACAGACAGGCAGAAACCTGTATAGTCTGGAAGAACTTTCCTGGTTCGTCTATCACAATATCTGTCTGGCAGGGAGAAGTTTTTTTAACGAACGGCTTTGTCAGTGGATGGAGAAGGAGCTGGACTGCGGAGATCTGGCAAAACGAATCCGAAAAGGAATTTCCACGGAGACCAGCCTTACCAATCTGATCGTGGCAGTTGTTGGGGCATCAGACCTTTATGACAGCGTGCAGCTGACGGAATTAAGTGACCGGATACGTGCCATGGATTCCATGCAGGAACAGGAACGGCTGAAACTGCAGGCAGATGAGCTGCTGGATGGTGGAAATGTCTGGGCTGCCATGGGAGAATACCGGCACATTTTAAGAATGCACCAGAACAGTCGTCTGGGAGTCAGCTTTTATGCAAGGGTATGGAATAATCTGGGTGTCTGCCATGCCAGAGAGTTTGCATTCAAAGAGGCTGCGGAATGTTTCCGGAAATCCTGCGAATATGCCATGGAGCCGGAGGTACGCGATCAGGCAGAACTGGCAGAAAAGCTGGCATCAGGCATGATTCCGGAACAGAAAAACAAAAAAACAGAAGAAATGGATGCACAGAAAAAGCTGTTAGAATGGGAACAGGAATACCGTACCAGAAGGCGGCAGTAAGAAACCTCTTGACAATCTGTATCTGAACTGGTATGATTCTATCATCGTCAATCGCTTTACTGTGGTAGAGTGGTAGCGGATGGAAATATCAGGAGGATATGATTATGAAAAAGTTAGTAGTTCTGATGCTGGCAGGTATGATGTCTGCAGCAATGATAACAGGATGCGGAAGTTCTTCTGCAGATACCGCTGCTCCGGCAGAGGCAGAAGAGACAGATGCTGCAGCAGATGAAGCGGAAGCAGCAGATACGGAAGATGCTGCAGCAGACGAGGCAGAAGCAGCAGATACCGCAGATTCCGATCTGGCATATGTACAGGATAAAGGAACTCTGGTAGTAGGTATTACGGAGTTTGAGCCGATGGATTATAAAGATGAGAGCGGCGAGTGGGTCGGCTTTGATGCAGATATGGCAAAAGCATTTGCCAAGAGTCTTGGTGTCGATGCAGAGTTTGTAGTCATTGACTGGGATAACAAGATTCTGGAGCTGGATGGAAAGACCATCGACTGCGTATGGAACGGCATGACGCTGACCGACGAAGTGACAAGCGCCATGGAGTGCACCAACCCGTACCTGAACAATGCACAGGTTGTTGTTGTTCCGGCTGACAAAGCAGACCAGTATCAGGATGAGACAAGTCTTGCAGACCTTTCCTTCGCAGTAGAGACCGGAAGTGCCGGTGAGGCAGAGGTAAGTGCACTGGGACTGAACTATACTCCGGTAGCAGCACAGTCTGACGCATTGATGGAAGTTGCAGCAGGAACTTCTGATGCAGCTGTTATCGACTCTCTGATGGCAGGTGCTATGGTAGGAGAAGGAACCGGTTATGAGAACCTGACTTACACCATCGGACTGAACAGCGAGGAGTACGGCGTAGGATTCCGTAAAGGATCTGATCTGGCACAGGCACTCAACGATTTCTTCAAGACCAGCTCTGAGGACGGATCTCTTCAGGCATGTGCAGAGCAGTATGGAGTACAGGCAGCTCTGATTCAGCAGTAAGTGGTAAGCATTCAGAGCCGTGCACATGTTCAGTAAATATGTGTTTCATGCTTGCATGAATAAGCATATTTTTAAACATGTATATGGCGAGGAGCCATCCATGAGCAAAAGGAAAGCCTCGTTAGAGGCGGTTTTGCGAAGGAGGCTCTGAATTTGTAAACGGACAGCCGGGAGCGTAATTTTGCTTCTGGCTGTCACTTGTGTCTATGACACAATAGAAAAAAGAAGGCAGGAAAAGTACATGGAACTCATATTACAACAGATGCCGGTGGTGGTACATTCACTGAACATCGGCTTTATACAGACGTTAAAGCTCTTTTTTGTAACACTGATCGGAGCATTCCCTCTGGGACTGATTATTGCCTTTGGCTCCATGTCCAGATTCCGCCCGTTAAGTTATTTTACAAAAGTCATTGTCTGGGTTGTCCGCGGAACACCGCTCATGATCCAACTTCTGATTATTTATTATTTTCCGGGACTGGTACTTGGAAATGCCATCTGGGGAGGAGGAGAAACAGGCCGTTTTGCAGCGGCAGCCGTATCCTTCATCTTTAACTATGCATGTTATTTCTCCGAGATCTACAGAGGAGGTATCCAGAGTGTACCGGTAGGACAGGAAGAAGCAGGACTGGTGCTTGGCATGACCAGAACCCAGATTTTCTTTAAGATCACACTGCTTCAGATGATTAAGAGAATTGTGCCGCCCATGTCCAATGAGATTATCACTCTGGTAAAGGATACTTCTCTTGCAAGAATCATTGCACTGCAGGAGATTATTTGGGCAGGACAGGCATTTATGAAAGGTTCCCAGGGAATTTCGGGAGCTATCTGGCCGTTGTTCTTTACAGCAGTTTATTATCTGATCTTCAATGGTGTGCTGACCGTATTACTTGGCAGACTGGAGAAGAAACTGGATTATTTCAGGTAAGGGGGAAGACGAGATGCCAATTCTGGAAGTAGAACATATTAGTAAATCCTTCGGAGGTACGGAAGTCTTAAAAGACATCAGTTTTTCTCTGGAGAAGAGTCAGGTGCTGTCTATCATCGGTTCTTCCGGCAGCGGTAAGACGACCATGCTGCGCTGCCTGAATTTCCTGGAGAGACCGGATAGTGGAATTATTCGTGTCAATGGAGAGACTTTGTTTGATGCGGCAGATTCTTCTGCCAAGCAGGAAGAGGAGATCCGTAAGAAACGGCTTCACTTCGGACTGGTGTTCCAGTCCTTCAATCTTTTTCCACAGTATACGGCTCTTGATAATGTTATTCTGGCAAAGGAGCTTCTGGCAAAGGAGCAGCCGGATTACAAGGCAAGAAAAAAAGAGATTCACGACGAGATTGAGGCGCTTGCAGAACAGCTCTTAAAAGAGATGGGACTTGGTGAACGGATGAAAAATTATCCGCACCAGCTTTCCGGCGGACAGTGCCAGCGTGTGGCGATTGCAAGAGCTTTAGCACTCCGCCCTGACATTCTCTGTTTTGACGAGCCGACATCAGCACTGGATCCGGAGCTGACCGGTGAGGTGTTGAAGGTGATCAAAGGTCTGGCTGACCAGAAAATGACCATGGTCATCGTTACCCATGAGATGGCATTTGCAAGAGATGTGGCAAACCATGTGATTTTCATGGATGACGGACGCATTGTGGAGCAGGGTACCCCGGATGAGGTATTCGGAAATACAAAAGAAGAGAGAACCCGTCAGTTCCTGTCACGATTCAATCAGGGCTGATAAGGGGAGAAAAGCTGTTTTGCGGCTGGAATCTATTTTCAACAGCAGGACAGCTTTCTTTATGCCTGCTTATGAAAAAGTGGATAATTACGCGTGTTTTCTTATAAATAAGTAACAATTTATAAATTTTTCTAATTGAACAGTTGAAATTCTGAAAAGCGCAGGTTATACTATTGGCAGAAACGCGAAAGAACAAGAAAGATACATTTTGGAAGGATAACGCGGATGGAAGGAAAGAACAGGATGGAACAGGGAAATGTACTGGATGGTCTGCACGAGGAGTGCGGTGTCTTCGGTATCTATGATTTTGACGGGGGAAACGTAGCTTCTTCCGTATATTATGGTCTGCTGGCATTACAGCACAGAGGGCAGGAAAGCTGCGGTATTGCCGTAGGGGATACGGATGGTCCAAGAAAAGTGACGACCCACAAAGGCATGGGACTGGTAAATGAAGTGTTCACACCAGAGATTCTGGAGAACATGCATGGGGATATCGGAGTGGGTCATACCCGTTATTCTACCGCAGGCAGCAGTACCCGTGAAAATGCACAGCCGCTGGTTCTGAACTATATCAAAGGTACGCTGGCAGTCGCACATAACGGTAATCTGATCAATGCACCGCAGCTTCGCCGGGAACTGGAGTACAGCGGAGCAATTTTCCAGACCACCATTGACTCTGAGGTCATTGCTTATCATATTGCAAGAGAACGGGTTAATTCTGCATCCGTAGAGGAAGCAGTATCACATGCCATGAATAAGATTCAGGGAGCCTATTCCCTGGTGGTTATGTCTCCGAGAAAACTGGTGGGAGCAAGGGATCCCTATGGTTTCCGTCCCCTCTGTATTGGAAAACGCGACAATACCTACATTCTGGCTTCTGAGTCTTGTGCTTTGCAGACCATTGGTGCAGAGTTTATCCGCGACGTGGAGCCTGGCGAGATCGTCAGCATTTCTCCGAAATACGGCATCGTATCAGACAAGAGTCATTGCCTGCCGAAGGAGAAAGCAGCCAGATGTATTTTTGAATATATTTATTTTGCAAGACCGGACAGTCACATTGATGGTGTCAGTGTCTATGGTTCCCGTATTGAAGCCGGAAAATATCTCGCCATGGACAGCCCGGTGGATGCAGACCTGGTAGTGGGTGTGCCGGAGTCCGGCAATGCCGCAGCCCTTGGTTATTCCCTGCAGTCCGGAATTCCCTACGGAACCGCATTTGTAAAGAACAGTTACATTGGAAGAACCTTCATCAAGCCGAAGCAGAGCAACCGCGAATCCAGTGTACAGGT
This sequence comes from Hominiventricola sp., assembly GCF_057604405.1. Lineage (NCBI taxonomy): Bacteria > Bacillati > Bacillota > Clostridia > Lachnospirales > Lachnospiraceae > Hominiventricola > Hominiventricola sp. The sequence goes on along the minus strand of NZ_DBLYVB010000007.1, from coordinate 42,976 downwards.
AAAATTAAGTGTATTGAAAGAAGCTGTAGCCGGAAAACGTATCATTATGATTGATGATTCTATCGTCCGCGGCACTACCAGTGACCGGATTGTGAAAATGTTAAGAGATGCCGGAGCGACGGAAGTTCATATGCGCGTCAGCTCTCCGCCATTTTTATATCCGTGCTATTTTGGAACCGATGTTCCGGCACGGGAGCAGCTCATCGCCTACAACCGTACTGTTGAAGATATCCGTCAGGTCATCGGTGCAGACAGTCTTGCCTACTTGAAACTGGAGCGATTAAGTGATATGGTAGGAGGACTTCCTTATTGCAGCGGATGCTTTACCGGAAAATACCCTTTGGATCCGCCGACGGAAGATATTCGTGGTGACTATGATAAATAGAGAAAGGAAAATAATCATATGAGTACAGACAGATATACAAGCCCATTATCAGAGCGTTATGCCAGTAAGGAGATGCAGTACATTTTCTCCCAGGATATGAAATTCAAGACCTGGAGGAAACTGTGGATTGCACTGGCAGAGACTGAGAAAGAGCTGGGACTGCCCATTACCCAGGAACAGATCGATGAGCTGAAAGCCCATGCAGAGGACATCAATTATGATGTGGCAAAAGCCCGCGAAAAAGAGGTTCGTCATGATGTAATGTCCCACGTTTATGCGTATGGTGTGCAGTGTCCGAAGGCAAAAGGAATCATCCATCTTGGTGCAACTTCCTGTTATGTAGGAGACAATACGGATATTATTATTATGACCGAGGGACTTCGCCTGGTTCGTAAAAAACTTATCAATGTAATTGCAGAGCTGGCAAAATTTGCTGACCAGTACAAAGCACTTCCGACCCTGGCATTTACGCATTTCCAGCCGGCACAGCCGACTACCGTTGGCAAAAGAGCATCCCTGTGGCTCAATGAGTTCTGCATGGATCTGGAGGATCTGGAATATGTATTAAGTACCATGAAACTTCTTGGTTCCAAAGGAACAACCGGTACCCAGGCAAGCTTCCTGGAACTCTTCGATGGAGATCAGGAGAAGATTGATCAGATTGATCCGATGATCGCAAAGAAGATGGGCTTTGAAAAATGTGTTCCGGTATCCGGACAGACCTATTCCAGAAAAGTGGATACCAGAGTGATGAACATTCTGGCAGGTATTGCAGCCAGCGCCCACAAGATGTCCAACGATATCCGTCTGCTGCAGCATTTGAAAGAAGTAGAGGAGCCCTTTGAAAAATCCCAGATCGGTTCTTCTGCTATGGCATATAAGAGAAATCCTATGAGAAGTGAGCGTATTGCTTCTCTTTCCAGATATGTGATGATTGACGCCCTGAATCCGGCTATCACTTCTGCTACCCAGTGGTTTGAGAGAACCCTGGATGATTCCGCTAACAAGCGTCTTTCCATCGCAGAGGGATTCCTGACCATTGACGGTATTCTGGACCTGTGTCTCAACGTCGTAGATGGTCTGGTGGTTTATCCGAAGGTAATCGAGAAGAGACTGCGCAGCGAGCTTCCGTTCATGGCAACCGAGAACATCATGATGGATGCGGTAAAAGCAGGCGGAGACCGCCAGGAGCTTCATGAGAGAATCAGAACTCTTTCCATGGAAGCAGGTAAGAATGTCAAGGTAGAAGGAAAAGACAACAACCTTCTGGAACTGATTGCAGCAGATCCGGCATTTAACATGACGCTGGAGCAGCTGGAATCCTGCATGGAACCGTCCAGATACGTGGGCCGTTCCGAGATTCAGGTAACCAATTTCCTGCGTGATGTGGTACAGCCGATCCTGGATGCCAACAAAGACGTTCTGGGAGTGAAGGCAGAGATCACCGTATAGTTTTCAAAAAGAATCGGAGGAATTACCGTATTGTATAGCTACACGTTCAGACAGTGGTTATCCTTCTTTTATCTCTATTGTATATTTGGCTGGTGCTTTGAGTCGGCGTATGTATCCCTCAAACAGCTCCGGCCTGTGAACCGGGGTTTCCTAAAGGGGCCCTGGCTTCCTTTATATGGAAGTGGTGCGATTTTGGTGCTGTGGATGACCTTGCCATTCCAGAATTCACCGGTGGAAGTGTATGTTGTTGGCCTGGTGGGGGCTACCGTATTGGAATACTTTACCGGAGAAGCCATGGTGCGGCTCTTTAAGGTACGGTACTGGGATTACAGCAACCAGCATTTTCAGTATAAGGGACATATTTGTTTAAGTTCCTCCATTGCATGGGGATTTTTAAGCATTGCCATGGTCTATGGCATTCAGCCCCAGGTGGAGCGGTTTGTCTTCTGGATGAATCAGGAATTTGTATCGGTAGCAACCTTCCTCATTACCGTCTGCATGGTTTACGATTTCAGCGGAGCTTTCCGGGAGGCTATGGATCTGCGTCATATGCTGGAGCAGGCAGAGCAGCTGATGGCAGAACTGGAGCAGCGGGCAGCAGAGAAGAAGCGGCTTCTGGAAGCTGCCTCTACCTTTGCGAAGGAAGCAGTCTCTGAGAAGCTGGCCGATACGAAGGAAGCCCTTGCGGAACGACTTCCGTCCGTGGAGACACCCGATCCGGGACAGCTGAAAGAGAAAGTACTGGAACGGTTGGAAAAAGAGATGGCACAGCTGGAAGACCGTCAGGAGCAGTTAAAAGAGCGGATGACCAGCGGAGCCTCATGGTTTCTGACCCACAACCCGGGTTCCCGGTTTATGAATGCGGGAATTGACCGGTCTACGGAGATCCGGGAGCGGATTTTAAAACGGAAGAACACAAAAAGTTCATAATTTTTGAAGGATTTCCTTCTTGACTTTGTTAGAACTCTAACGTATACTCGTTAGAGTTCTAACTTTTTGTGTACCGTTCAGAGTTATGCGAATGTGGCTCTGAATGGTTACATTCGTATTGTTAGGAAAGGAGGAAATAAATGCTGCAGACAGAAGACCATCCGATTAAGACGATTATGGATTTAAGCTGTCTTTTGCGTCGTGCCATGGAGCAGGAGATGGAAGAGTTTAAACTTTCGTCCATTCAGAGCCGGATTCTGGGATTTCTCTGGTACAAGAGAAATCTTCATGAAAAGGCATTTCAGAAAGAGCTGGAATCCGAATTCAAGATTCGCAGGTCTTCCGTAACCAGTGTGATTCAGGGATTGGAAAAGCATGGACTTGTGGAGCGCAGGAGTGTAAGTACCGATGCCAGACAAAAAGAGCTGGTATTGACGGAAGAAGGCGTCCGGGTACAGCGTCAGGTCATTGAGCGTATTGAAGAGATGGAAAAGCGCGTCAATGGATGGCTGAGTCCGGAAGAGCGGGAATGGTGGCTCCGCTGCGTGAATAAGATAGAGACTGGATTAAAGGAGGCTGAATATGATTAAAAAACTCATGTCCTATATCGGAGAATTCAAGAGAGATACGATTCTTTCCCCGGTATTTGTAACATTGGAAGTATTTCTGGAAGTACTGCTCCCCACCTTGATGGCGCTGGTCATCGACAACGGAGTAGAGACCGGGGATATGAATTATGTAATGAAAATGGGACTCATCATGCTGGTAGTTGCCATGCTGTCCCTGGCTGCAGGTACCCTGTCGGGTGTATTTGCGGCGAAAGCGTCCATGGGATTTGGACGTAATTTAAGAAGAGGTATGTTTGACAATATTCAGGATTTTGCATTCCGGAATATTGATCATTTCTCCACGGCAGGTCTGGTTACCCGTATGACTACGGATGTGACCAACGTGCAGAATGCATACCAGATGCTGGTGCGTATGTTTGTGCGGGCGCCGATCATGATGATTTCCGCACTGATCATGTGCGTGAAAATTAATGCAAGGATATCATTGGTTTTCCTGGCTGCGCTGGTATTTCTGGGACTGGTGCTGTCCTTTGTAATCAGAAGGGCATTTCCGCTGTTCAATGAAATGTTCCGCGGCTATGACAGTTTGAATGCCAGTGTGCAGGAGAACCTGACAGGCATTCGTGTGGTAAAGGCTTATGTAAGAGAAGATCATGAAAATGACAAGTTCTGCAAAGCAACAGATCGTCTGAAAAATTTAAGTGTCCATGCAGAAAAACTGGTCATTATGAACCAGCCGGTCATGCAGTTGACGGTGTACACCTGTATTCTTTTGATTTCCTGGATTGGTGCAAAAATGATTGTAGTGAATGGCACCATGACTACTGGAGAACTTATGAGTCTCTTTACTTATACCATGCAGATTCTTATGAGTCTGATGATGATTTCCATGGTATTTGTCATGGTTACCATGGCAAGTTCTTCTGCAAAGCGTATTGCAGAAGTGCTGGATGAGAAGAGTACTCTTCACAATCCGGAAAACCCGGTATATCAGGTAGAGGATGGTTCTATTGAATTTGACCATGTAAATTTTGCTTACAGCGAAAATGAGATGAAGGAAGAGCGGGAGGAGAAATGTGTCCTCACTGATATCAATTTCCAGATTCATTCTGGAGAGACCATCGGCATTATCGGTGGAACCGGAAGTTCCAAGTCTACGCTGGTACAGCTGATTCCGAGACTTTACGACGTACTGGATGGTTCCGTGCGTGTAGGCGGAAGAGATGTCCGGGAGTATGATATCGAGACCCTTCGAAATGAGGTATCTATGGTACTCCAGAAGAACGTACTGTTTTCCGGTACCATTCTTGATAATCTGCGCTGGGGCAACAAGGAGGCAACGGAGGAAGAATGCCGTCATGCCTGCGAGCTTGCCCAGGCCAGTGAGTTTATTGATAAGATGCCGGATGGCTATGAGACCTTCATTGAGCAGGGGGGAAGTAATGTTTCCGGCGGTCAGAAACAAAGACTCTGTATTGCCAGAGCCCTCTTAAAGAAGCCGAAGATCCTGATTCTCGACGACTCCACCAGTGCGGTGGATACGAAGACCGATGCTCTGATCCGGAAGGCATTCCGGGAGGAGATTCCGGCTACGACCAAAATTATCATTGCCCAGCGTATTTCTTCTATTGAAGATGCCGATCGGATTCTGGTTCTTGACCAGGGACGTATCTCCGGCATGGGAACCCATGAAGAGCTCTTAGAGACCAATGAGATTTACCGGGATATTTACAGATTACAACAGAAAGGAGCAGGTTTGAATGAATAAGAAGAACATGAATGGACGCGGCAGCAAGAATCCAGGCAAGACCTTGATGCGCCTGCTCTCCTATGTGTGGAACTATTATAAAGTGGAATGTGTGTTTGTTGCTATCGGCATTGCGGTCAGCTCTCTGGCTGCTGTGGCAGGCAATCTGTTTATTAAAAATCTGATCGATGATTATATCATGCCGTTCCTTTCCGAAAATAATCCGAGTTTTGCTCCCCTTGTACGGGCACTGCTTATAATGGCGGGAATTTACTATATCGGAACCTTTGCCACGTTTCTTTATGCGAGGCTGATGGTCAATGTGACCCAGGGAACTTTGAAACGGATTCGTGACGATATGTTTACTCATATGGAGCGCCTGCCCATCAAATACTTTGATACCCATGCTCATGGCGATATCATGAGCTGCTACACCAACGATACGGATACACTTCGCCAGATGATCAGCCAAAGTATTCCACAGATGTTAAGCTCTGTGATTACCATTGTAAGTACGTTCATTTCCATGATTGTGCTGAGCATTCCCCTGACGCTGCTGATCATTGTTATGGTTGCTGTTATGGTCGGAGTGGTCCGGAAGATTGGTTCCCAGAGTGGAAAATATTTTATCCGCCAACAGAAGGATCTGGGAGTTCTGAACGGTTACATTGAAGAGATGATGGAAGGCCAGAAGGTGGTCAAAGTATTCTGCCATGAGGAAGAGACGAAGAAGAAATTCTATGAGCTTAACGACGGACTTTTTGACAGTGCAAAAAATGCAAATATTTATGCCAACATTCTGATGCCGGTTATGGCAAACCTTGGAAATATCAACTACGTGATTACTCTGGCAGTTGGTTCTATTCTGGCCATCAATGGTGTGGGTGGTCTGACCCTTGGGGCACTGGCATCCTTCCTGCAGCTGACGAGAAGCTTTAATATGCCGATTACCCAGGTATCCCAGCAGTTTAACTCCATTATTATGGCGCTGGCAGGCGCAGAGCGTGTCTTTGATCTCCTGGATGAGCCGGTGGAAGAAGATCATGGTTACGTAACTCTGGTCAATGCGGTGGAGGAGCCGGACGGAACCCTTAAAGAGTCTCCGGTGAGAACCGGTATCTGGGCATGGAAACATCCCCACCAGGCAGATGGTACCATCACCTACGAAAAACTCCAGGGTGATGTGGTATTCAACGGCGTGGACTTTGGATATACGGATGACAAGATCGTTCTTCATGATATTAAGATGTATGCAAAACCCGGACAGAAAGTTGCATTTGTCGGTGCAACCGGTGCCGGAAAGACGACAATTACCAACCTGATTAACCGTTTTTATGATATTCAGGATGGAAAGATCCGTTATGATGGTATTAATATTAATAAAATCAAGAAACCGGATTTAAGAAGGTCTCTTGGCATGGTACTGCAGGATACCCATCTGTTTACTGGAACCGTGGCAGATAATATCCGTTACGGAAAATTGGATGCAACGGACGAGGAAGTCATCGCAGCGGCAAAACTGGCCAATGCCCATTATTTCATTACCAAACTGCCGCAAGGATACGATACGGTCTTAAGCGGCGACGGTTCCGAGCTTTCTCAGGGTGAGCGTCAGCTTCTGGCCATTGCGCGTGCAGCCATCGCAGATCCGCCGGTACTGATTCTTGACGAGGCAACATCCAGTATTGATACAAGAACCGAGACCATCGTCCAGAGTGGTATGGATAAGTTGATGAAAGGCAGAACGGTCTTTGTCATTGCCCATCGTCTCTCTACTATTAAGAACTCTGATGTTATCATGGTACTGGATCAGGGACGCATCATCGAACGTGGTGACCACGAGTCTCTGCTGGCAGAAAAAGGACGTTATTATCAGTTATATACGGGAGCATTTGAATTATCATGATAAAAGGCGTATTATTTGATCTTGACGGGACACTGCTTGATACTCTGGAGGATTTGTACCAAAGTGTCAATGCAGCCCTTACTGCCTGTGGTTTCCCGGAACGAACCAGAATGGAAGTCAGAAGTTTTGTAGGAAATGGAGTCCGGAACCTCATGGTCCGTTCTGTACCGGACGGAGAAGAGAATCCGAAGTTTGAGGAGTGTTTTCAGAAATTCCGGGAACATTATGCGGCGCATTTAAACGACCATACGGCGCCCTATGCAGGGATTATGGAACTGCTGGCAGAGCTGAAGGAAAAAGGAATTCCCACGGCGGTTGTCTCCAATAAATCCGATGCGGCAGTGAAGGAACTGTGCCGGGAGACCTTTGGAGATCTGGTGCCGCTGGCTATCGGAGAATCTGAGCGGGTGAAGAAAAAGCCAGCGCCGGATACCGTGATTGAGGCGGCAGCAGGAATCGGTGTTCCACTGAAGGACTGTGTCTATGTAGGGGATTCCGAAGTAGATCTTGCTACTGCAGAAAACGCCGGGATTCCGTGTATTTCTGTTTCCTGGGGATTTCGTGATAAGGAACTGCTGGAAAGTCTGGGAGCAAAGACGCTCCTTGACACGGTGTCAGAATTAAGAGACTGTCTTCTGGACATGGCAGCAAAATAAGAAGAATAGACAGTCGGAGGATGAGTGAGAGAATGAAACAGATGAAAAATAATGTGCTGCTGGTGCTGACAGCCCTGATCTGGGGCTGTGCATTCGTAGCACAGAGCGTGGGAATGGATTATGTCGGACCCTTTACTTTTAATGCAGTCCGGTGTCTGATTGGTGCGGCAGTGCTGATCCCGGTGATTCTATTTATGGATAAGAGCGCCAGAAAAAGCGGACTTACGGATGAAGAAATGAAAAGCCGTCGTGGAGATACAAAGACGCTGGTTACCGGAGGTATTTGCTGCGGACTGGCCCTTGGTATTGCGAGCAGCCTGCAGCAGTGGGGCATCTTGTTTACAACGGTAGGAAAAGCCGGATTTATTACCGCCATGTATATTGTACTGGTTCCGATTTTCGGTATTTTTCTTGGAAAGAAAGTCCGTCTGCTCATCTGGTTCTGTGTGGCACTGGCGGTAGCAGGTCTTTATTTTCTCTGCATGAATGAGACATTTCGTCTTAACACAGGGGACTTTCTGGTGATCCTGTGTGCGATATGTTTTTCAGTGCATATCCTGGTTATTGACCATTTTTCGCCAAAAGTGGATGGTGTACGGCTGTCTGCAATCCAGTTTTTGGTGGCAGGCATTGCCTGCGGAATCCCTATGCTGATCTGGGAACACCCGGAATTACCGGGCATTCTGGCAGCATCTATGCCGCTTCTGTATGCAGGAGTCATGTCCTGCGGGGTGGCTTATACGCTGCAGATTATAGCCCAAAAAAATGCGGACCCCACTGTGGCATCTCTGCTCTTAAGTCTGGAGTCCGTCTTTTCCGTGCTGGCAGGATGGGTGATTCTTCATCAGAGCCTGAGCATCAGAGAATTGTTCGGTTGTGTGCTCATGTTTGGAGCTATTATTCTGGCACAGCTGCCGGAGAAGAAGTGAGTTAAGGTTTCATAGGTGATGAAGTAGGCAGAGAAAGGGGACAGTATGTGAAAGGAACGTCCGCAGTCCCGGTACTTCACGAGAACGAGCCTTTGGCGATGTTTGAGTGTTAGTACCGCTGGATCGAGGACTTAGCGCGAGCGGTTCCGCTCACATACTGTCCCCTTGTCTGCCGGTTAATTGCCTATGAACTATAACTTGCTTGAAGCATAGCCTTCTATCTTCCGAAGCATTGCCTATGAATGATAGCCCACACGCAGCATAGAAATTTCTTCTTTATAAGGGGCTCTGGTATTCTTTTTATCACCGTCAACGGGAATCCACGGCGTTTCGAGAATCTTCGGAACATCCGCAAAATCCGGGTGATGGACGATGTAGTTCAGAGCATCAAAACCAATACAGCCTTTTCCAAGATTCTCGTGGCGGTCCTTTGCGGCTCCACGGGGATTTTTGCTGTCATTGATATGGAAGGCAGCAATTTGATCTTTTCCCAGCACCTGGTCAAAGTGTGCAATTACCCCGTCAAAATCGTTGACAATATCATAACCACTGTCATGGGTATGGCAGGTATCGAAGCAGACACGGAGCCGGTCTTTTTTCGCTACGCCGTCATAGATTCGTGCCAGCTCCTCAAAATTCCGTCCAATCTCAGAACCTTTTCCAGCCATGGTTTCCAGTGCTACCATACAGTTTGTATCGTCTGTCAGCACTTCATTTAATCCCTTTACAATCGAGGCAATACCGGCATCCACACCGGCTCCTACGTGAGCACCCGGGTGAAGTACCATGATATTGCTGCCCATGGCATCGGCGCGGGTCAGCTCCAGCCGGAGAAAATGAATGGCCAGTTCATAGGTTTCCGGTTTGACGGTGTTAGCCAGATTGATGATATAGGGAGCATGGATAATGAACTCATCGATGCCATTTTCTTTCATCAGTGCGTGGGCAGCGTCAATGTTCAGCTCACTGATCTCTTTCCGGCGGGTATTCTGGGGCGCGCCGGTGTAAATCATAAAGGTATTTGCCCCGTAAGAGAGAGCTTCTTCCACAGAGCCGAGCATCATTTTTTTCCCGCTCATGCCCACATGGGAACCGAGTTTTAACATAAGAAAGTCCTCCAACTCAGTTGATTCTTTTGTAGACTTCGATTAGTTCTTCTGCCATGATTCGGGCCATTTCGGCCATTGCCAGCTGATCCTCAGCATGAACCAGAAGTAATCGGGTCAGAAGTCCACCTTCTGTACCGGTTTCTTCCTGAAGTAATCCAAAATGTGCTTCATGGGCATGCAGGTAGTTTTCATTTCCGCGTTCAATAGCTGCTTCAGCCTGTTCGAAGTCTCCCGATTTGGCACATTCAACAGCTTCCAGATAGTCACTTTTTGCAGCACCGCTATAGGAAATCAGTCCCAGGCAGGATTGTTCCAGAACTTCCTGAGTAATTGTCATAGGATCAGTCCTCCATATATTTTTTGATGTCGGAATATACTTTTTTACCATCCATCATTCCATAGGCCATCATATCAATGACTTCTACCGGTTTTCCGGGTGCCATCTCACTGATCCGTTTCTGAAGATAACGGATCTGCGGCCCAAGCAGAATTAAATCCGCTTTTCCAACATGTTCTCTTGCTTTAATTTCACTGGCAGCCCAGATATGAAGCTCTTTTCCGTCTTCTTTTGCAGCCTGTGTAATTTTTTCACAGAGCATTCCGGTAGACATACCCTGAGAACAAAGTAATAATACGTTCATTTGAAAATCCTCCTGATTAATTTTTTGTTAAAGTGTGTTATAATATGGCAATGTACATTCACAGAGAGGTGATTTTTTTGAAAAACCTGCATTTTTCACAGCAACACTTATTAAATGAAACAGAGCATAAAGTCCTGTCCTGTATACTGAATGCAATCGAACAGGGAGATACAAAGATTAATATCCGGATGATAGCACGTCAGGCTTATGTCTCTACAACTACGGTAATAAAGCTGGCAAAGAAACTTGGCTATCAGGGTTATAGTGATATGATCTATTCTCTGAGACATTCGGTTGACGAGGAACAAAAACCGGCAGAAGGTATTGAACTGACCAGCATTCTTGATCCTGTGAATGAGCCGGCCATAGATATGTTTGTCGAACTGCTTCTGAAACATCAGAATAACTGTATCTTTGTCATAGGACTTGGCTTTTCTACCATAGCCTCTTCTTATTTTATGAGAAGACTGGCTACGCTCGGATTTCTTGCCTATGATGGATCCCCTTCTGATATGATGCGGAGGGAAGACACCCCGAGCCTTTGCATATTTTTCTCTAAAAGCGGTGAGACAAAAGATCTGATCAATATTGCCCAGTGTGCAAAGGCCGCAGGTCATGATATCGCACTGATTACAGCTAATGGGTCTTCTGCTTTGGCGGACTTGAGCAGTCCGCATTTGGTGATCCGGTCAACAGGTTCAGTTGCTTATAATGTGCCGGATTTTTTTATTGGAAGAACGATCATTCTTCTGGAATATATCTTGTCCAAATTAGTACTTTATTTGCATTGAATATGCGTAAATATGCATATTCAGTGCTTTTGATACATTCTATCATTTTCGTTGCCGCACTTCAATCCTTCCGCTGAAAGAGTAACATGTTTTTTCTTGAAGTTACAAATTTCTTTGTCTTTCCAATCTCTTGAAAAAAAATCGCAAATTCCTTATCCTTTGTACAGATGAAGTCCTGCTGAATATGCAGGCGTATAAATATGCAAAAAAGGAAGGAAGCATGTATGAAAAAAAAATTTTCAGTTGCAATTGCCGGCGGCGGGAGTACCTATACTCCTGATATGCTGGAGATGCTTTGTCTGGTACGAGAGGATTTTCCTCTCCGGAAAGTCGTTCTCTATGACATTGATGCCGACAGACAGGAACATATAGGAAAATTTGGTGAAATCCTGTTTCGGGAATATTATCCGGAAGCTGAGTTTTCCTACACAACGGACCCTCAGAAAGCGTTTGAAGATATTGATTTTGTATTGGTACAGATTCGTGCAGGCGGATTGAAAATGAGGGAGCTGGATGAAAAGATTCCGCTTAAATATGGAGTGATTGGGCAGGAAACCTGCGGACCTGGAGGCTTTGCCTATGGAATGCGTTCTGTTCCGGCAATGATTGAACTTGTAAAAACCATCCGGCGCTATTCTCCTGAAGCATGGATACTTAATTATTCCAATCCGGCTGCGATCGTGGCAGAGGCAACTAAACGGGTATTTCCGGATGATTATCGTTTGATCAATATCTGCGATATGCCGATTTCCATTATGGATATCTTTTGTCCGCTGGCAGGAGGAAGAAAGCGGACAGATGTGGAACCACGTTATTATGGACTGAACCATTTTGGCTGGTTTACCCATATGTATGACAAAAAGACCGGTGAAGATGTCCTTCCCGAGATGTTGGAAAAATTGAAGACCGGAGATTGCGACAGAGAACTTGGATATTCTGGGAAAAATGATGATTACTGGAATTTCACATTTCGTCATCTGGAGAAAATGGTACAGGATTTCCCTCATTCTCTCCCAAATACGTATATGCAGTATTATCTTTATCCTGACACCATGGTGAAGCACAGTGATCCAAATTATACAAGAGCGAACACAGTCATCGACGGAAGAGAACGTCGGGTAAAGGAATACTGCGATGGTGTGGCCAGCCTCAATCAGATCCGCGGCACACAATATGATCTTGACTTGAAATACAGCCGCGGATCACATCTGGATGCAGACGGAAGTTTTGCATCTGCGACGGTTGCCCACAATGATGCACATGCCACCTATATTGTGGAACTGGCCATGAGCATTGCTTATAATCAGAATGATATTTTCCTGATTATTACAGAAAATAAAGGAATTGTTCCCAATCTTTCTGAAGGCATGATGCTGGAAGTTGCCTGCAGAGTCGGTATTAACGGGGCAGAGCCGCTTCGCATCCAGGAAGCAGGTGCTTTTGAGAAGGGGCTGCTGGAAGGACAGTATGCGTATGAAAAACTGACAGTAGATGCTGCACTGGAAGGCTCTTATCAAAAAGCACTGATGGCGCTTACAGTCAGTCGTACGGTTGGCGATGCGGAACTGGCCAGAACGCTTCTTGACGAATACATTGCCGCCAATGGAGAATATTTTCCGAAATTAGTCTGATTTACGAGGGAGGAAGACATGAAACATTTATCAAAGCTGATTGAAACTTATTTAATGCCATTATCCCAGAAGCTTTCAAGCAACAAATATCTGGTTGCCCTGCGTGACGGTCTGATGCTGTCCATGCCACTTCTGATTGTTGGTTCACTTGCAATTGTTATTGGTGATTTTCCAATTCCGGCTTTTCATGAATTCATGACATCCATCGTTGGTGATGTATGGAATACCTGGTGCTGGGATATGGTAAATCCGGCAACTATGGGACTGGTTGCACTGTTTGCGGTGGTTGGAGTGTCCCATAGTCTTGCATCGGAAGAAGAGGTTGAGCCGCTTCCGGCAGTGGCAATCTCTATCAGTGCCTATTTTCTTCTGCTCCAGCAGATGGATGGAGGCGGATATGCTACATCCAGTTTTGACTCCGCAGGTCTTTTTACTGCAATGCTGACAGCGTTAATCGCAACGAAGCTGTATGCAGTTCTTCTGAAGAAAGATATTAAGATTAAAATGCCGTCTACTGTTCCGGGATTTGTGACAAGACAGTTTGAAGCACTGATTCCGGCAACCCTGATCGTGATTCTGTTTCTGATTTTGCGGTTGATTTTTGAAGCAACTCCCTATGGAACTGTATCTAACTTTATCGTTACAGTGATTCAGATGCCGCTCACCAATATAGGAACAACCTTCATAGGAACAATTTTCATTACTGTGCTGAATTCTATATTATGGTTTTTCGGTATTCATGGAACGGCGGTAATTGATTCTTTTATGGGCCCTTTGTGGTATGCAGCACGTTTTGCAAATCTGGATATTTTTCAGACCACAGCAGACGCTGTCAGACCGTATATTGCAACGCAGGATTTTGCTAATCTGATTATTTTCCTTGGCGGTACTGGTAATACAGTTTCCCTGGCTTTGATCATGGCATTTAAATGTAAATCAAAACGCCTGAAATCTCTCGGAAAACTGAGCTTTCTGCCGGGTATCTTTAATGTAAATGAACCGGTTATTTTCGGACTTCCGCTGGTTTTGAATCCGATGATGGCGATTCCTTTCTTTATTGTACCGCTTGTTACGGTAGGAATCTCTTTCGCGGCTATGTTCTTCGGACTGGTACCGTATCCTACGGGTGTCACTGTTCCGTGGACCATGCCTGCACCGTTTGGAGGATGGATGATGTGTGCTGATATCCGAGGCGGTATTCTGCAGTTGATAGTACTGGTAATCGGAGGATTGATCTATTATCCCTTTATCAACGCACTGGATCAGCAGTATCTGAAAGAGGAAAGTGCAGAAGCACAGACAGAACTGAAAGAGTAGAACGTATAATGAAATGTGGCATAGCTCCCTGATAGCGGGCTATGCCATTTTTTTGTCCTAAATATCAACCCTACCCATCCGAGTAGTGCCATAATAGATAGATTCCAGTAAAATTAAATTATTATGTTACGATGGAAAAGGGGTGTACATATGAAGATGCGGACGTTTCTTTATCGACTGGTGGGAGCTGTGATTGTGCTGCTGGGACTGGCATTGCTTTTTAAATTCTGGTACAGTAAATTCTTTATTTCTGTATCAACGGTGATCGTAATTATTGGAGTTGCGGTTTTTATGATGGCAAGCCCGGAATCCTATAACGCCTCAACAGATGTGGTGAAGATGATTGGCATGGGAGATACGGTACGGACCATCGAGGATTTTTACGAGGCATTTAAAAATGTACCGACGCCTCTGGGCAGCGGTTATCTGGGACATTTTTATACGATGAAGCAGCCGGCACTGATCTTTGGACCCGATTTTCAGGGCAATTATCTCTACTTCTGGCTGAATGGTTCCGGACTAAATGGTTATCTGGGTTATTCTTTTTTGGAAAGTATGATCAAAGATCGGATCAATGAGCCGCTGATTCCCATGAAGGAAGACTTTGGCGAGGATCTGGCAGGTTATATTTGTTTCCAGGCGGATGTGATGCTTTTGCAGAAATATTTATATGACAGCTTAAGTTCTTTTGCAAAGACAGGGAAGGTGCTTCCGATTCCGGCATCGGAGCCATCGGAAATATATACTTTTACGGAAGATTTCAATCTTGCAGGTCAGCAGTTTGATCTCTGTGATAAAGATGGAAATTTCATCTATCATATAGAAGGAACAGCACCACTTCTGAAGTTCTATGTGCGGGATGGACAGGAACGGGAAGTGTTCCGGGTGGAGAAGGAAATTCTCCATGTGCTGCCTGCCTACCGCTTCTATCTGAAGGGCGAGCTTTACGGAAAATTGGAGAAAAAACTGGAATTTATCAGAGATCATTTCACTATGGATGTAGCAGAAGGAAAGCTGGAGCTGCGGGAGTATGCCGGTTCTATCGGACGCAATTTCAGTGTGACCCTCAATGGCCGGATGCTGGGAGCTGTTATGGAGGATATGCAGTTTACCCTTCATAACATCGTTTTTGATAATTCGGTACTGATGGTTTATGACAGGGATTATCTGCCGCTTATGACCGCAATGGCCATTATGGTGGCAAGAGAGATTGCAAGAGACGAGGAGGATGAGTAAGCACATGAAGAGGTACAAAAGAAATCTGGCTCTGCTTTTGGCTGCTGTGACGGCAGTTCTGTCAGCGGGGTGTGAGATCGAGGAGGTGCCAAGGGCGGCTGTGGAAGAGGAACGTCAAGTGCTGGAAGAGGCATCCTCACTGGCCTACACAGGGGATCTGGAGGATATCACCCTTACCTCGGATCTGACGGCGGATGGTGTGATTGCCGGAAGTATCAAAGAGACCGGATTCTGGAATACGAAGTATACCGTGACAGCAGGAGGAGAAGACTGGTTCTATCTGGGTGACCCGAAGGATAACTTTATCTACAATCTGGAAGGCGTCAATTCCGGTACCACTTACGCATATTATGATATGGATGACAACTGCCTTGGCTATGCCCAGACGCGGATCATGGAGACCGATGGACTGGAACATGACTGGTATATAGTTTTCCTGGATGCGGATGGAAATATCAGGGCAGATTATCTGACCGATGAAAGATGTCATTATGTCATGGACTTTGACGGAAATGTTCTGGGCACCTGCTCTGCAACGGGGGAGACTTTTTCGGATAAGTATGAAGTAAAAGTACAGATGAATGAGGGGGAGCAGATGGATCTGATGGATAAGGTGGCCATCTGCCGCCAGCTGGCGCATTGGTATGCGTTTGATCACAGCTACTAGAGAGATTGCCACTCCTTGACAAACGCTTTTATTTTCCCTATACTTGAAAGAAGTTCTTTAATGGAAAATGGAGAAGTTAAGGAGGAAGATTCAGCATATGAAGAAAATACTGGATCTGCTGAGTGCAGAAGTGGCAAAAGCGTTTGCAGCAGCAGGCTATGATGAAAAATACGCGCGTGTATCGATTTCCAACCGTCCGGACCTCTGTGAATATCAGTGTAACGGAGCCATGGCGGCAGCGAAAGAGTACCACAAAGCGCCGATTATGATTGCAAATGGAGTCGTGGAGCAGCTTGCCGGTTCCGAAGTATTTGGAGAAGTACAGGCGGTAAATCCGGGATTCATTAACATGAAGATCAATGATGCGTTCCTGAGCAGCTATTTAAATGGCATGGAAGCAGACGAGCGTCTGGGATTTGAGAAAGCAGAACATCCGAAGACCATCGTCATTGATTATGGCGGACCGAATGTGGCAAAACCGCTTCACGTAGGACATCTGCGTTCTGCCATCATCGGAGAGAGTGTAAAGAGAATCGCGCGGTTTGCAGGACATCATGTTATCGGTGATGTACATCTGGGAGACTGGGGTCTGCAGATGGGTCTGATTATTACCGAGCTTCATGAGAGAAAGCCGGAGCTGTGCTATTTTGATGAGAATTACGATGGCGCTTACCCGGAGGAAGCTCCGTTTACGATCGCAGAGCTGGAGGAGATTTATCCGACCGCCAGCAAGCGTTCCAAAGAGGATGAACCTTATAAAGAGGCTGCCATGCAGGCAACCTATGAACTGCAGCATGGAAGAAAAGGTTATCAGGCACTGCTGCAGCACATTTTAAATGTATCTGTTACCGACTTAAAGAGAAACTATGCAAACCTCAATGTCAGCTTTGACCTGTGGAAA
The DNA here is from genome assembly GCF_057604405.1 of Hominiventricola sp. NCBI lineage: Bacteria > Bacillati > Bacillota > Clostridia > Lachnospirales > Lachnospiraceae > Hominiventricola > Hominiventricola sp. The sequence continues at coordinate 26,109 of NZ_DBLYVB010000007.1, read as the reverse complement.
GGCGAGTCCGATGCACAGCCATATATCCCGGACATGGTGCAGAAGATGAAAGACGATGGATTTGCTTATGTGAGCGACAATGCTTTGGTTGTTGACGTTAAGGAAGATACCGATACTAAGGAAGTACCGCCTTGTATGCTTTTGAAATCTGACGGAGCATCCCTCTATACGACCACCGATCTGGCAACCATCGTAGAGCGTATGAAGCTTTATAATCCGGATGAGATTATCTATGTAGTAGACAAGCGTCAGGAGATGCACTTTATCCAGGTATTCCGCTGTGCAAGAAAATGTGGTCTGGTGACAGATGAGACCGGTCTTAAGTTCCTTGGCTTTGGTACCATGAATGGAAAAGACGGAAAACCCTTCAAGACCAGAGACGGCGGTGTTATGAGACTGGAATATCTTCTGAAAGATATCAATGAAGAGATGCTGAAGAAGATCGAGGCAAGCCGTCCCATGGATGAGGAAGAGGCAGAGAAGATCTCCAAGATCGTCGGTCTTTCCGCTGTTAAATACGGTGACCTGTCCAATCAGGCGTCCAAAGACTATATTTTCGATGTGGATCGTTTCACGTCTTCAGAAGGAAATACAGGTCCTTACATCCTGTACACCATCGTTCGTATTAAGTCTATTTTAAGAAAATACGAAGAGATGGGAGGCACTGCAGGTGACGGACAGATCACGGCCAGCGCCAACGAGAGTGAGAAAGCGCTTCAGCTGGAACTGACCAAGTTCAACAGCGTGATGGAGACTGCTTACGAGGAGTCTGCACCTCACAAGATCTGTGCTTATATCTACGATCTTGCCAATGCATTTAATAAATTCTATCATGAGACTAAGATTCTTGGTTCTGAAGATGAGGCAGCAAAGAAGAGCTGGATTGCCCTGCTTCTGCTGACCAGAAAAGTGCTGGAGACCTGCATTGACCTGCTGGGCTTTGAAGCACCGGAGAAAATGTAAATATGCAGAAACGTACAAGAGTAAGCATTTATAGCATATGGAGGGTCATCTATCCGATGATCCTCTATATGCTTTTACAGAGCATGATTATGGTGGTAGGTATGATGGCTTTATCCCTGTTCCTCCCGGAATTGGCACAGAATGCCGGATCCTCGGTAGAGAACTGGTCGGATACGGCGGTGAGTTTTCTGCTGTTAAGTTCGGCTCTGTCGGTGATATTGTTCGGATTTTTATACCGGGCAGACTGTGAAGAACGGTTGGAATACCGGCAAGTCCGTACGCCTCAGCGAATGGATGGAAACAGTATCCTGTGGATCAGCGTGGCGAGTATCGCTTTTTCCATGGTGGGCAATAACCTGATCGATATCAGCCCGTTGCCGGAGTTGTCGGGCTCCTATGAGGAAACCAGTGCCATGCTTATGTCGGGAAGTCTGATCCTGCAGCTTTTGTGTGTGGGAATACTGGCTCCCATTGTGGAAGAAATCCTTATGCGGGGCATCATTTTTGGACGACTCCGTGACATGATGCGCCCGGCTTGGGCCATCTTCTGGGGTGGTCTGCTTTTTGGAATCTTCCATGGAAATATTGTGCAGGGGGTATATGCTTCCTTTTTTGGCTGGTTCCTGTGCTGGCTTATGGAACGGTTCGGCACCATCAAGGCAACCTGCCTTTCCCATATGGTATCCAATATGGCAGTCACCCTCATTGTGGGTACCAGTCTGTATAACCAGATTTTTGAGAATGATATTGTATTTTGGGTGGTAACTATAGCAGCTGCCGTATTTTTCGTTATGGCAATATTTCTTCTTTCTATACATAGAGAAGAGGAACGAATTTTATAGAGCATGTGGAAACAAAGAAGTTTCAGAACGATTCTGGGACTTCTTTTTCTTTTAGCTGAATTAAATTGTGTGACAAAACCCAGGCCGGTAGAACGATACACTGTGAAAGGAACGTCCGCAGTCCCGGTACTTGATGAGAACAAGCCGTGGGTGCAGTTCGAATCTTAGTACCGCTGGATCGAGGACTTAGCGCGAGCGGTTCCGCTCACAGTGTATCGTTCTATCGGCCGGAAGTATTTCATGACAAACCTATTATTCCTACTTGATTTATATGAAAAAGGTATTGACAGACTAAAGAAGCCGTAGTATAGTAAGTGACATCAAGAAACATATAATTCCTATATACAAAGTATGGATATAACTAAGGAGGAACATTATGAAAAAACGAGCACTTACCCTGTTACTGACGGCAGCACTTTCAGCAGGACTTCTGGCAGGCTGTGGCTCTTCATCAGATAGCAGCACAGCAGCATCCGATTCACAGACCAATGCAGAAACGACAGACAGCGAGAGCGAGGATACAGCAGAAGCAGCAGATACAGCTTTTGACAGCAAAGGTTCTTTAAGAGTTTTAGGATGGAACAGCATGGTTGGACATATCGATTCCGCACTTGCCTATGCAGCAGGTTATTATGCAGACGAGGGACTGGATGTGGAGATGACCTACAATAACTCCAACCCGGATAATATACAGGCACTTCTTCAGGACAAGGCAGATCTGGTATCCGCAGGGGCAACCGCAGTCCTGAATTACATTGATCAGGGTTCCGATATCGTGATCATTGGTGGACAGATGTCAGAGGGAGCTTCCCTTTATGCTCTTCCGGATCGGGCATCCGAGTTTACTGAACTGAATGAAGAGACTCTTGCAGGAAAGAAAGTAGGTGTTACCCGGTTAAATACTGGTGATATTGCATTTCGTAAGATGCTGAAAGACAGAGGCGTGGATGTATCCAAGATCGAATTTGTGGAGCTGGATTCCCAGGCAACGGTTGTAGAGGCAGTAAAAAAAGGTGAGGTTGACCTTGGTATTGCATTCCTGACTTATCGTCAGAGTGCAGAAGCACAGGGACTGGTTCCGGTCAGCTACCTGGATGGCGAAGATGAGTGGCCGGGATTCATCTGCTGCCGTATGTTTACCACCAGAGAGAAGCTGGAGGCAAACAGAGACGCTTACGTAGCAGCACTGAAAGCGAATATCCGTGCATATGAGCTGATGCAGACGAATGAAGATGAAACAATTAAATATGCACTTCAGGAACTGGAGACCGACGAAGATACCATCAGGAGCCAGGTATATGAATATGGACATATCGGATTCAGCCCGAACCCGGATGTAAAAGATACCGACCAGTTCTTCCAGGCAATGGTAGATATCGGATATTCTGAGGGAAATGTAGATATGAAAGATTACATTGATCCGACCGTATTTGAAGATGCACTGAACGAGCTTCTCCAGGAAGACCCGGATAATGAGGTATATCTGCAGCTTCAGGCAGAGGATCAGGCAACCAATCAGGATTGAAGAGAAGACACCAAGGCAGAGGAAAGCTGCTGCGGCTAATAACAAAGAATTATATTAAAAACGGAGATACATGGAAATGAGTAAAATAGAGTTAAAAGACATCACACTCGATTATACAGACCAGGGAAATGTCTACCATGCACTGGATGGAGTCACATTTTCTGTGGAAGAAGGTGAATTTGTGAGCCTCATCGGTTCCAGCGGATGTGGAAAAAGTACCACATTAAGCATTCTGGCAGGCCTCAACAATCCCCAGAGCGGAAGCTTTCTGATCGACGGACAGGAGACAAGAGGAACCGGAAAAGACAGAGGCGTGGTATTCCAGCACTATTCTCTCTTTCCATGGATGTCCGTAAGAAAAAATATTGAATTTGGCATTAAGCAGAATTTCCCGAGACTTTCCAAAAAGGAACTGACTGCAAAAGCCATGGAATACCTGGAGAAGGTAGGACTGAAAGGCTTTGAAAACAAGTATCCCTACCAGCTCTCCGGTGGTATGCAGCAGAGAGCTGCCATCGCCAGAACACTGGCCATGGAGACGGATATCCTTTTGATGGATGAGCCTTTTGGCGCCATCGACGCCAAGAACCGTGTTCTTTTACAGGATCTGCTGTTACAGATTCTGGACACAACGGAGAAGAAAAAGACCATCGTGTTTGTCACTCATGATGTGGATGAGGCGATTCTCATGTCTGACCGGATTCTCTTTATGGAGGACAAAAAGATCGACCATGAGGTAAAGGTTCCCTTTGCAAGACCCCGGAACCGGGAAAAACTGACCAGTGATGAAGCATATCTCAGCCTGCGAAGAAAAGTTGTGGATCTCTTTTATCACGAACAGGAACAGAAACTGGAGTTTGAAGGAGGAGAAGGAATATGATACGGAAAATACACGGGGCACTTCCCCATCTGTTATTCCTTGTGCTGGTGTTCCTGATCCTTCAGCCATCAGTCGAAGGCACCAAATCCTATACGGCATTTCTGATCATTGTCATTGCCGTGGAAGCAGCGCTTCTTGCCAACTGGAAGAAAAAAGCAGCCATCGATATTGGAATTATCGTATTTGCAGCGCTGATTCTCTGGGAGTACATTACCGCCAAGGTGGGAGTCAAAGATGCCATGCTCTATCCGGCACCGGAAAATGTATTCAACATTTTTGTAACGGATTATGAAAAAATACTGGAAGGTGTGGGAAGCTCCCTGCGGCTTATGGGACTTGCGTTTGCACTGGCCCTGTTCTTCGGTGTTGGCTTGGGACTGATCGTCGGCCTGTCAGACCGCCTGAGCAGTACAGTGATGCCTATTGTCCGGGTTATCAGCCCGATTCCGCCGATTATTTATTCCCCCTACGCGGTAGCACTGCTGCCCAGTTTTCGAGCAGCTTCCATTTTCGTCATCACCATGACGATTTTCTGGTCCATCTTCATGAATATGGTATTAAGCGTGCGCCAGATTGACCGGAAGATCATGGATTCCGCGAGAACACTGAATCTGAATCAGAGTTCCATGATTCTTCATGTACTGCTTCCTTACAGTCTGCCGGGAATCATCAACAGTGTGTCTGTATCGGTATCCACTTCCTTTCTGGTATTGACAGCGGCTGAGATGATCGGAGCAACATCCGGACTTGGATGGTATATCAAATATAACGCAGATTTTGCAAACTTCACAAAAGTGATCGCAGGTATCTTTGTGATCGGTGTGGTAGTTACCGTGCTGAACGCGCTGATCAGTCTGGTGAAGAGACTGCTGATCCGCTGGAGGTAAGAACATGGAATTTAATGAACGGGTTCACGCTTACATTGCGGCAAAGTATTACGTACATTTAACGGAGCATTTTGGGGAGCGCGGGAAGAAAGCATTCCTGCATGCCACCCAGTATTATGCTCTTCAGAGGGGCCGGAGAATGGCACAACGGGCTATCCGGGACGGGCAGGAGCTGACCCAGGCAACGTATAACTACTATGGAGAATGGGTCAATACGGAATCGGCCAAAGAGGAAGGCATTTCCAATATCATGACACCGGATGGAAACGGTGCATTGAAAATTACCCGATGTCCCTGGTACACCCAGTTTCATGATATGGGGCTTACAGAGGCGGGAGCGGCTTACTGCAAATATCTGGACAGTTCCATTTCCAGGGGATTTAACCCGGATCTCGGTTACGAGGTAGACCAGACCCTTCATACGGCAGACTGCTGTATTCATCGACTTTCCACTGGTAAGGATATTGCCGAAGGCAGTGGACGGGGAAAGAATCCTGCGGGAATTAAAAATTTTGAATATCACTGTGCCCATTCCTACTGGGCGTACAACGAAGTGACGGCGGCTATTTTCCAGGCAGAAGGAGAGGCAGTCAACGCGGAAGTGTTGGCTGATGTGGCAGCGGAGTACGGACAGAAAGCGGCAGACACATTGATGAAATATAGAAATACAAATTTCAACGTATGTGAGTAAGGAGAAGAGAAAATGAGCAAGAGCATTGGATTTATCGGCGGTGGAGCTATGGCCACCGGCATTATCAAAGGAATTCTTTCTGCAAATACACTGACAGCAGAAGAGATCTATGTAAAAGAGCTTCTGCCGGAGCGTCAGGTATATTTAAAAGAAACTTACGGACTTCAGCTGGCAGACAGCCTGAAGGAACTGGCTGAGAAAGCAAAGGTACTGGTACTGGCAGTTCGGCCTCAGGACGCAGAAAAAGCAGCAAGAGAGCTTTCCGAAGTGATCACACCGGATCATGTACTGGTATCCATCTGTGCAGGGATAAAGATCGAGAAACTGTCCGGCTGGATTGGTGAGAAAGTCACTTATGCAAGAATTATGCCGAACACCATGACCGAGATCAAACGCGGTTACAGTGCCCTGACCTTCAGTGAGAATGCTTCTGAGGAAGCAAAGAAGAGCGTACAGAGAATTACCGATTCCATCGGATCTACCCTGGTAATCCCGGAAAAACAATTTGATGCATTTACCGCATTAAGCTGCGCAGGTCCGGAATGGCTGCTGCTCTTCTCGGCGGCACTGGTAGATGCCGGTGTGGAGTGTGGCATTGCCAGAGCAGATGCAAAGAAAATCGTAACTCAGAACCTGATCGGAACGGGCCTCATGCTGGAGAGCACTGATAAGCATCCGTTCCAGATTACCGACGAGATGAATACGCCGGGAGGTATCGGCATTGCCGGATATCACACTTTTGTAAGTGCAGGTCTTAATGGTATCGTGATGGATGCAGTACAGGCTGCATATAAGAGAACCACTGAGCTTGGTAAATAAAAAATAATCACACAACACAAAGAAAGGCCTTTTGAAACGGATTCACGTTTCAGAAGGCTTTTCCTGTACTTTTAATATTTTTTCAAAAAGAAGACCTGCCGTAAACCACAACGGTGCATAGTCGAATCGGATGAGACCGTGATAGTGAAAGCGACTCCGGCTATAATCCCAGGGGCAGAAATCCCGTTTTTTCAGCAAACTGCCGCTTATATATTCCCCGGCATAAATACAGAGCATATAAACGAGTCCCCGTTTCCAGAAGCTGTGTTTTTTTAACAGACGGATGATGGGAGAGAGGAAAGCGGCGCTTCCGTAGATGGGAAACATCCAGAGGGAAGAGCGGCCTGTAAGCTTGGGATCGCGGATCCGTAAGGAGTGAAGTCCGGTCCAGAACAGCTCCAGACACCAGCCCATCATACCGCATCGGAAAAAATTTCGTCTTATCATAACCATAGTATTTGAAATATGAACCGGATTATACTATACTTAACCTGATTATGTGCATTTCGGCTGGAAGGCCGATGGCAAAAAGAAAAGAGAACAATCCTATGACATATGAAGAAGCAAAGGCATTTCTGGCAGGCTGCAATCAATATGCAGGTGCCATCACCCTAAATCCGTTGAAACGAATGCTGGAATTATTGGGGAATCCCCAGGATCAGCTGAAATTTATCCATATTGCGGGAACCAATGGAAAAGGTTCCACCCTTGCCTACACCTCCACGGCGTTGAAAGCAGCCGGTTACCGGGTAGGGCGGTACATTTCCCCAACCATATTCAGCTATCGGGAACGGATTCAGGTAAATGAAGAATATATTTCGAGAGAAGGTCTGATAAGGCTGACGGAACAGATTAAAAAAGTCGGTGAGCAGATGCTGGCAGAAGGAAGCGGTCATCCGACCATGTTCGAGGCAGAGACGGCGCTGGCATTTTTATGGTTTGTGGAGCAGAAATGCGATATTGTGGTGCTGGAAGTGGGCATGGGCGGTCTGACCGACGCCACCAATGTAATTACAAATACCATTGTGGCAGGGCTTGCATCCATCAGTATGGATCATATTGGCGTGCTGGGAAATACCCTGGGTGAGATTGCGGTGCAGAAAGCAGGCATTATTAAGCCGGGATGCACGGTGGTGAGCGCTGCTCAACAGCCGGAGGCAAAGCAGGGGATTCTTGATGCGGCAGAACGCTGCGGCTGTGAAGTTCATTTTGCAGAGCCGGAGAAGATTGTGAAGAAAGAACGGGGACTGTTAAGACAGGTTTTCGATTATAAAGATAGAACGGATGTGGAGATTTCCCTGTCTGGGGAATACCAGTTTGACAATGCGGCGCTGGCGCTGGAGATTCTGGACGCCTGTCGTGCGAAAGGCTTTTCGATTCCGGAGGAAGCGATTCGGGAAGGATTTCGGTCTACCGTATGGCTGGGAAGATTTTCCGTCATTGCAAAGAATCCACTGTTTCTCATGGACGGAGCTCATAACCGGGATGCAGCCAGAGTACTGCGGGAATCCATTTTACAGGATCTCAAAGGAAAACGGATCATTTATATTATGGGTGTGCTGGCAGATAAGGAATATGAGGAAGTGGCGAGACAGACCGCACCGCTGGCAGCAGAGATCATTACGATTATGACGCCGGATAATCCGCGGGCTCTGTCAGCAGAAGCATTGGCGGAAACGGTGAAACTTTATAATCCCCATGTGCACCCGGCAGCCAGCATTGCGGAAGCGGTGGCAGAGGCAAGGCGCATGGCAGGACCGGAAGATGTGATTCTGGCCTTTGGTTCCCTGTCTTATTTGGGAATACTGGCGCGGGAAGTATGGAAAGAAACGGAAGAATAGAGAAAGGATAGGATCAGGTGGAAGATTTATTACAGCTTCGTCAGGAGATTGACGAGATTGACCAGGAGATGGTCCGACTGTTTGAAAAACGGATGGATGTAAGCCGCAGAGTGGCAGAATATAAGATTGCAAATGGAAAGAAGATTCTGGACCGCGGAAGAGAGGTACAGAAGCTGGAAAGCCTGGGAGAACTGGCTCACAGTGATTTTAACCGGCATGGGGTGCAGGAACTGTTTCAGCAGATTATGGCTATGAGCAGAAAGCTCCAGTACCAGCTGCTTGAGCAGGAAGGCGTATCGGGAAGCCTTCCTTTTACGAGAATTGAAAAAATTGACCGGAAACACTGCCGGGTGGTTTATCAGGGAGTGGAAGGTGCTTATCAGCATGAGGCGGCCATTCAGTACTTTGGCGAGGGCGTCAACATTTTCCATATGAGTACCTGGAGAGAGTGCATGGAAGCGATTAAGGAAGGCATGGCAGATTATGCGGTGCTTCCGATTGAGAATTCCTCCGCAGGAGAGGTGGATGCCATTTACGATTTGCTGGAAGAGTATGACAATTATATTGTAGGCGAGCAGATTTTGAAGATCAATCATGCCCTGCTGGGACTTCCGGGAACGAAGCTTTCTGATATTAAGACGGTGTATTCCCACCCCCAGGCACTGATGCAGTGTTCCGTGTATCTGGACAGGCATCCTGAGTGGAAGCAGATCAGCCTTTCCAATACGGCTGTGGCAGCAGCCAAAGTGCAGAATGATCAGGATAAGTCCCAGACAGCCATCGCAAGTCCGGCAGCCGCAGAGTTCCATGGATTGGAAGTGCTGGAGATGCCCATTAACCACAACCGATTTAACTCCACTCGGTTCATCATCGTTACCAACCGGAAGATGTATGAGGCGGATGCGAAGAAGGTCAGCATCTGTTTTGAACTGCCCCATAAGAGCGGAAGCCTTTACAATATTCTGTCCCATATGATTTACAACGACCTTAATATGTGTAAGATCGAATCCCGGCCCATTCCGGAGCGAAACTGGGAATACCATTTCTTTGTGGATTTTGAAGGAAATTTAAATGACAGTGCGGTGAAAAATGCCATCCGCGGCATGATGGAGGAGTCCGTACATTTTAAGATTCTTGGAAATTATTAAAAAGTTGCAAAAATTGGTAATACCAATTGACAGAAATGCTTTTGACGATTATGATGGAGAAGGTAATAAAACACTGACCTTAAGCAGGAGGAATAGGATATGGATTACGCAAAAGAGTCATTAAGACTCCACAGAGAGTGGAAGGGCAAAATTGAAGTGGTTGCAACTGTACCGGTTGCCAACAAGGATGATCTGTCATTGGCTTATACGCCGGGCGTTGCACAGCCCTGTCTGGAGATTCAGAAGGATGTGGAGCAGAGCTACGAGCTGACCCGCCGTCATAATCTCTGCCTGGTCGTTACCGACGGAAGCGCGGTACTGGGACTGGGAGACATCGGACCGGAAGCAGGTATGCCGGTTATGGAAGGTAAATGCGTGCTATTCAAGGCATTTGGTGATGTGGACGCATTCCCACTCTGCATTAAGAGCCATGACGTGGACGAGATTGTCAACACCATTTACATGATTTCCGGAAGCTTTGCAGGCGTGAATCTGGAGGATATTTCCGCTCCCCGCTGCTTTGAAATAGAGAAAAAACTGAAAGAAAAATGTGATATTCCGATTTTCCATGACGATCAGCATGGTACCGCCATTATTACACTGGCCGGACTGACCAACGCACTGAAGCTGGTTGGTAAGAAAAAAGAGGAAGTAAAAGTTGTGGTAAACGGTGCAGGAGCTGCTGCTATTTCCATTACCCGTCTGCTTCTGACTGCAGGTGTGAAGAATGTAATCCTGTGTGACAGAAAAGGCGCCATCTATGAAGGCCGTGCCGAGGGAATGAACCCAGTGAAGGAGGAGATGGCGAAAGTCACTAACCTGGAGAAGAAGAGCGGAAGCCTGGCAGACATGCTGGTGGGTGCAGACGTTTTCATCGGTGTCAGCGCACCGGGTATGGTGACACCGGAGATGGTGAAGACGATGAACAAAGATGCCATCATTTTTGCATGTGCAAACCCAACACCGGAAATTTTCCCGGATGATGCGAAGGCAGGAGGCGCAAGAGTTGTTGCAACCGGAAGAAGCGATTTCCCGAACCAGATCAATAATGTACTTGCATTTCCGGGTATTTTCCGCGGTGCATTCGATGTACGTGCAAAAGACATCAATGATGAGATGAAGCTGGCCGCTTCCAAAGCACTGGCAGATCTTATCACGGATGAGGAGCTTAGCGAGGACTACATTATTCCGAAGGCATTTGACCCGAGAGTTGGTAAAGCCGTAGCTGCAGCTGTGGCAGAAGCAGCAAGAAAAACAGGCGTTGCAAGACTGTAAATTGTAAAAAAAGCCTTGCAATCACAAAATAATGTGATATACTGGAAATAACATAAACCGTTGACTTAAGAAAGGGGTGGGCACAAAGTCCACTCCTTCTTATATGTCTGGAGATATTTATGTAGAAACACAGCAGCAGGCAATCATGCCTGGAGATGGCACCCGGTAAAAGGAGGATTATATTTGGCAAAGAAAGAACTGTATGAGCAGAAAACGGAAGCCTTACTGCTTCCCATGATGGAAGAACATCATTTTGAACTGGTAGACGTAGAATTTGTGAAAGAGGCGGGAACCTGGTTTCTGCGGGCATACATTGACAAGCCGGGCGGAATTACCATTGACGACTGTGAGCTGATCAGCCGTGCATTGTCAGATCAGCTGGATAAGGATGACTTTATTGAGGAAGCCTATATTCTGGAGGTAAGTTCCCCGGGACTTGGCAGACCTTTAAAGAAAGACAAGGATCTTGAAAGGAGTCTGGGAGAGTCCGTAGATGTAAGACTGTTCCGGGCCATTGACCGGCAAAAGGAATTTACGGGGATCCTGAAAGCATGGGATAAAGAAACGGTAACGCTGGAGTTTGAGGACGAGGCAGAGCTTGTGATTGAGCGTGCCAACATCGCCCTGATCCGACTGGCATTTGATTTTTAAGGAGGAAAGTACAAAAAATGAACAGTGAATTAAAGATGGCGTTGGAGACTCTGGAAAAGGAGAAGGATATCAGCAAGGAAGTCATGCTGGAAGCCATTGAGAATTCTTTGATTACAGCCTGCAAAGGACATTTTGGTAAGGATACGGATAATTTCCGTGTGGAGATCGACAGAGAGACTTATGATTTCCATGTATATGTAGATAAGATCGTTGTAGAGCAGGTTGAGAACGATGTAACAGAGATCAGCCTTGCAGATGCAAAACTGAAAAACAGCAAATATGAGCTGGGCGATACCGTCAGCGAGGAAGTAAAATCCAAAGAATTCGGACGTATCACCACACAGAATGCAAGAAATGTCATTCTGCAGAAGATCCGTGAGGAAGAACGTAATGTGCTGTTTGATCAGTACTATGCAAAAGAAAAAGATGTAGTAACCGGTGTGGTACAGCGTTATATTGGCAAAAATGTCAGTGTTAACCTGGGCAAAGTCGATGCCATTCTGAATGAAAATGAGATGGTAAAGGGTGAAGTATATACCCCAACCGAACGTATCAAAGTATATATTCTGGAAGTGAAAAATAACAAAGGACCGAGAATCCTCGTATCCAGAACCCATCCGGAGCTGGTAAAACGCCTCTTTGAGTCTGAGGTTACTGAGGTAAGAGACGGTATTGTTGAGATCAAGAGCATTGCCCGTGAGGCAGGTTCCAGAACCAAGATCGCCGTATGGTCCAACGATCCGAATGTAGATCCGGTAGGAGCATGCGTTGGTATGAACGGTGCCAGAGTCAATTCCATCGTCAACGAGTTAAGAGGCGAGAAGATTGATATCATTAACTGGAATGAGAACCCGGCACTGCTTATTGAGAATGCATTAAGCCCGGCAAAAGTAGTCGTTGTACTGGCAGATCCGGAAGAGAAGACTGCCAAGGTAGTCGTACCGGATTATCAGCTGTCTCTGGCCATTGGTAAAGAAGGACAGAACGCACGTCTGGCAGCAAGACTGACCGGATTCAAGATCGATATCAAGAGCGAGAGCCAGGCAAATGCCATCGAAGGTTTCTATGAAGGCTTCTATGATGAGGACGAGGATGAGGACGACAGCCAGGATGAGGCTGCATACGAAGAGTCTGAGGACAGCGCAGAAGCAACTGAAGCAGAGGAGTAAAAAGATTTGAGTACAGTCAGGAAAGTCCCGATGCGGCAGTGTATCGGATGTCAGGAAATGAAAAGCAAAAAAGAGATGATGCGCGTTCTGCGGACGACAGAGAATGAGATCGTTCTGGATACGACCGGCAGAAAGAACGGACGGGGAGCCTATCTGTGCAAAAATCCGGAGTGTTTTCGGAAAGCCGTAAAGTCCCACGGACTGGAGCGGTCTTTGAAGACGACGATCCCAAAGGAAGTCTACGAGCATCTTGAGAAGGAGATGGAAGGACTTGCAGAAGAATAAGGTGCTGACCTACTTAGGTCTTGCAACGAGAGCTGGAAAGACGGTAAGCGGGGAATTTTCCGTGGAAAAATCCCTGAAACAAAGAAAAGCAAGACTGGTAGTTGTGTCAGAGGAAGCCTCTGAAAATACGAAAAAGAAATTCCGTAATATGTGTGAGTACCGGAAGACCCCCCTGTATTTCTTTGGAACAGGAGAAGAACTGGGACGCGCATGCGGAAAAGAATTCCGGATCGTGACAGCCGTGGAGGACGAAGGTCTGGCGAAAGCGGCCATCAGCCATCTGGAACAGGAGTAGGTGTGGAGGCAGTAATATGGCAAATAAAATTCGAGTGTATGAGCTCGCGAAGGAACTGAACAAAACAAGTAAGGAAGTGATGTCCTTACTGGCAGAGAAAAATATTGAGGTGACAACACATATGGCAACATTGGAAGATAATCAGGCAGACATGGTCCGCGCACAGGCAGGTCAGGCAAAGCAGGAAACTCCGAAGACCGGGGATACTCCCAAGGCTTCTGAAGATGCAAAACCGAAAAAAAAGAAATTTATTGTAGTACACAATCCGGAGAACAGCCGTGATAGAAAGAGTCCGGAGAGAAGACCGGCACAGCCGAAGACACAGGCAGCCAAACCGGTACAGAAACCGGTACAGAAACCGGCAGCAGCTCCGAAGGCAGAAGCAAAATCGGCGGCAAAACCTGAAGTAAAAGCAGAAGCCAAACCGGCAGCAACTCCGAAGGCAGCTGAAACAAGAACAGAAAACAGAATGGAGGGACGTCCTGCAGGAAGACCGCAGGGAGACCGCCAGGGATATAACCGCGGAGACAGACCGCAGGGAGACCGCCAGGGATATAACCGTGGGGACAGACCGCAGGGAGACCGCCAGGGATATAACCGCGGAGACAGACCGCAGGGAGACCGCCAGGGATATAACCGCGGAGACAGACCGCAGGGAGACCGCCAGGGATATAACCGTGGAGACAGACCGCAGGGAGACCGCCAGGGATATAACCGTGGGGACAGACCGCAGGGAGATCGCCAGGGATATAACCGTGGGGACAGACCGCAGGGCGGTGGATACAACCGTGGAGGAGACAGACCGCAGGGCGGTGGATACAACCGCGGAGGAGATAGACCGCAGGGCGGAGGATTTAACCGTGGAGGCCAGGGAGGCGGACGTGACGGACGTGGCGGCCAGAACGGACGCGGCGGAATCGGACGTCAGATGAACAAAGCATTTGATACGCCGGTAGAGACCAAGCCGGAAAACAGACGTTACGATAACCGTAACCATCAGAAACAGGAGAAACAGTATAAGGATGAGGATATCAGTAAGCTGAAAAATCGTCCGGGCCGTTTCATCAAACCGGCTCCGCAGCCTGTTGAACAGAAGAAAGAGAGCACGGAACCGAAGAAGCTTCCGCTTCCTGAGATGATCAGCATTTCTGATCTGGCAGAACGTATGAAGATTCAGCCGTCTGCAATCATTAAGAAGCTGTTCCTGGAAGGCAAGATGCTGACCGTGAATTCTGAGCTGGATTTCGAAGCAGCAGGTGAGATTGCACTGGAATACAATTTTGATCCGGAACCGGAAGTAAAAGAGGATGTTATCGGAAAACTTCTGGAGGATGTGGAAGATCCGGAGGATACCCTTGTACAGAGACCGCCGGTTGTATGTGTTATGGGTCACGTAGACCATGGTAAAACTTCCCTTCTGGATGCGATTCGCCATACCAACGTAACAGATCGCGAGGCAGGTGGTATTACCCAGCATATCGGTGCTTACACCGTAACCATCAAAGATCGTAAGATCACATTTTTGGATACTCCGGGACATGAGGCATTTACCGCCATGCGTATGCGTGGAGCAAACTCCACTGATATCGCCATTCTGGTAGTTGCTGCAGATGATGGTGTAAAACCGCAGACAGTAGAGGCAATTAATCATGCAAAGGCAGCTGGCGTAGAAGTGATCGTTGCCATCAACAAGATCGATAAACCGGGTGCAAACGTTGATCGTGTAAAACAGGAGCTGACCGAATATGGTCTTATCTCCGAGGATTGGGGCGGAAGCACTATCTGTGTTCCGGTATCTGCAAAATCCAGAGAAGGTATTGAGGATCTTCTGGAAATGGTACTTCTGACTGCAGATGTTCTGGAATTGAAAGCAAACCCGAAACGTCAGGCGAGAGGTCTTGTTATTGAGGCAGAGCTTGACAAAGGAAAGGGACCGGTTGCTACCGTTCTGGTACAGAAAGGTACCCTGCATGTAGGTGATTTCATTGCGGCAGGCGCTTCCTATGGTAAAGTACGTGCCATGATGGATGATAAAGGACGCAGAGTCAAGGAAGCAGGCCCGTCCACGCCGGTAGAGATTCTTGGTCTTAATGACGTACCGATGGCAGGCGAAATCTTCGTATCTCCGGAGAGTGATAAAGAGGCAAGAACTTTCGCAGAGACCTTCATCAAAGAGAGTCGTGAGAAGATGCTGGAGGACACCAAGCTTAAGATGTCTCTGGATGATCTGTATTCCCAGATCCAGACAGGTAACTTAAAAGAGTTGAATCTGATCATCAAAGCAGACGTTGCCGGAAGTGTAGAGGCTGTAAAACAGTCCCTGCTGAAACTTTCCAACGAGGAAGTCGTAGTAAAATGCATCCATGGAGCCGTTGGTGCTATCAACGAATCCGACGTTATTCTGGCAAGTGCATCCAGCGCGATCATCATTGGCTTTAATACCAGAATTGATCCGGCTGCAAAAGATACCGCAGAGCGTGAGAAGGTAGACGTTCGTCTCTACAGAGTCATTTACGATGCGATCGCAGATGTGGAGCGTGCCATGAAGGGTATGCTGGATCCGATCTTCGAGGAGAAAGTCATCGGACACGCGGAGATCCGTCAGATCTTCAAGGCATCCGGCGTCGGCAATATCGCAGGTTCTTATGTGCTTGACGGTATGTTCCAGCGTGGCTGCAAGGTTCGTATTACCCGTGAGGGCAAACAGATCTATGAAGGAGAGCTGGCTTCCCTGAAGCGTTTCAAAGATGATGTAAAAGAAGTAAAGGCCGGTTTCGAGTGCGGTCTTGTATTTGATAAATTCAATGATATCCAGGAACTGGATGTGGTTGAAGCCTATACAATGGTAGAGGTGCCGAGATAGAATGAGAAAAAACAGTATTAAAAATACCAGGATCAATGGAGAGGTACAGAAAGTTCTCTCCGAGATCATCCGGGGTGAGATTAAGGATCCGCGTATCAGTCCGCTGACATCGGTTGTATCCGTATCAGTGGCACCGGATCTGAAGACCTGCAAGGCATTTATCAGTGTTCTTGGAAATGAAGAGGCACAGGTAAATACCATGGCAGGATTAAAGAGTGCAGTAGGTTATGTGCGCCGTCAGCTGGCAAAGGAACTGAATCTTCGGAATACTCCGGAGATCACGTTCGTGCTGGATCAGTCCATTGAGTATGGAGTGAATATGTCCAAAATCATTGATGATGTGGTACGTAAAGACGGAGCGAGTGAAGAGAAAGACGGGGAATAAGTATGCAGCTGCAGAAAGAACTGGAAGGCGTTACTACAGTGGCCATTGCCGGTCATATTCGGCCGGATGGTGACAGCGTTGGCGCCTGCATCGGATTATGGACTTATATCAATGATAACTATCCACAGGTGGAAGCGGATATGTGGCTGGAAAAGCCGGATGAGAAGTTTTCCATGATCAAAGGATTTTCAGAGCTTCGTGAGCCGGACGGGGAGGAGCGGGAATATGACCTGTTTATCGCCGTGGACTGTGCGGCACTGGATCGCCTGGGAAAAGCACAGCCGGCTTTTGAAAAAGCCGGAAAAACCCTTTGTATTGACCATCATGTGAGCAACAAAGGCTATGCCCTGACGAATATCATTGACGGAGACGCAAGCTCCGCCTGCGAAGTAATCTGCAGAATGCTGGATATGGAAAAAATTTCCAGGGACGCAGCGTCTGCCCTGTACATGGGAATTGCCCATGACACAGGAGTGTTCCAGTACAGCTGCACTTCACCGGATACCATGCGGCTGGCTGCCGCTCTGATGGAGAAGCAGATTCCGTATACGGATATTTTAGAGGAAACTTTCTATAAGAAAACATATCGGCAGAACCAGGTACTTGGAAAAGCACTGCTGGAGAGTATGCGTCTATTAGATGGCAAATGCATTGTCAGCGTCATGCGGCAGAAGGATATGGATTTCTTTGGAGTAACCACCACAGATCTGGATGGCATTGTCAGTCAGATGAAGCAGACGGAGGGGGTAGAGGTAGCAATTTTCCTCTATGAAATTGATTATATGGAATATAAAGTATCCCTCCGCTCTGAAAAGATTGTGGATGTCAGTAAAGTGGCTTCTTATTTTGGCGGTGGCGGACACATCCGGGCTGCAGGAGTGACCATGAAGGGAACCTTCCACGATATTGTAAATAATTTAACCTTACACATCGAGCGGCAGCTTGAAGGGCAGGAAGATTAGTGATTAACGGAGTTATTAATATTTACAAGGAACGCGGCTTTACATCCCATGATGTGGTGGCAAAGCTGCGTGGTATTTTAAAACAGAAAAAAATCGGACATACAGGGACGCTGGATCCGGATGCGGAGGGCGTCCTTCCTGTGTGTCTGGGAAAAGGAACCAGACTCTGCGATATGCTGACGGACCATAGCAAGGTTTATGAGGCGGTGCTGCTGCTGGGACAGTCCACGGACACCCAGGATGTATCAGGAACCGTATTGCAGGAGGCACTGGTGGATGTTTCAGAAGAGAAAGTCCGGGAGGCAATTATGAGCTTTGTGGGGCCTTATGACCAGGTTCCGCCCATGTATTCCGCACTGAAGGTGAACGGACAGAAACTCTGCGATCTGGCGAGAGCCGGAAAAGAGGTGGAGCGGAAAGCCCGCCCGGTGGAGATCTACGAGATTCAGATTGAGGAGATTTATCTTCCGAGAGTAAGGATGACCGTGTCCTGTTCTAAGGGAACCTATATCAGAACTTTGTGTCATGATATCGGAGAGAAACTTAAGTGCCATGGCTGTATGGAAAGCCTTCTGAGAACCAGAGTAGGACAGTTCCACCTGAAAGACAGTCTGACGCTGGCACAGGTGGAAACCTACCGGGATGAGAACCGGGTTCCTGAGATTGTAATGCCTGTCGATCAGGTATTTTCTGACTGTCCGGCACTGAAGCTTACGAAAGAGGCGGCAAAGCTTGGATATAACGGAAATCCCTTTTCCTCCACACAGGCGTTGACAGAACATGGCCTGACGGTGGATAAGTCATTGGAAATCTCTCTGGACGGTGGAAAATGGTTCCGTGTATATGACCCGGAGGGAGTATTTATTGGAGTCTATGCTTATGACAGCAAAAGAGAGCAGTTCCGTCCGGAAAAAATGTTTTACGAGAAGTGAAAAGAAACAGTATGAAGTATGTGACAGGTGAAATTGGATATACCATGGACAGACCTTCTGCAGTCAGTCTGGGAAAATTTGACGGGCTCCATCGCGGACACCGGAAACTTCTGGATGAGGTGCAAAAGCAGAAGAAAAACGGACTTGCATCGGTGATTTTTACCTTTACGCAGAATCCGACAAGGGTGCTGTCGGGATTATCCGCCCAGAATATTATTACAAATGAAGAACGCCGTGCTATGTTGGAGGAGGAAGGCATCGACTGCCTGGTGGAATGCCCCTTTGTACCGGAACTTGCCCATATGGAACCGGAACGTTTTGTGGAAAAGATTCTGGTAGAGCAGTTAAAAGCCGCCTTTATTGCAGTAGGGACGGATTTCCATTTTGGTTATCAGCGAAGAGGGGATTATGAACTTCTGCTGAAACTGGGAGACAGGTATGGGTTTCAAGTGGAAGTGGTGGAAAAAGCACAGAGCCATGGCCGGGATATCAGCAGCACCTATATAAGGGAGGCGCTGCATGAGGGAAATATTCCATTGGCCAATGAACTGCTGGGATATCCTTATTATGTGACAGGAGAAGTGCTTCATGGCCGGCAGATCGGCCGGACCCTGGGGCTTCCGACGACGAATCTTCTTCCACCCCAGGTGAAACTGCTTCCGCCCAATGGGGTCTATCTTACCAGAACCATTCCCATGGATGGAGAAGAGTGGGAGTATTACGGAATCACCAATATCGGGTACAAGCCAACGGTAGGGGCCACGGAGCAGAAAGGGGTAGAGACATACCTTTTTGATTACAACGGAGACCTCTATGGAAGAAAGCTTCGGGTGGAATTTCTGGAGTTTGAGCGCCCGGAACAGAAGTTTGGATCCCTGGAAATGTTGAAAAGCAGGATTTTATCTGATGTAAACTGGGGAAAAAGCAAAATAAAACAAAAGAACCCCTTGTAAGTTTTATGAAATTCATGTAAAGTATTAGTAAAGCGTATGTTAAACAACATACGCTTTTGTTTTGTCATAAAATGGACGAATGAGGTAGAGAAAAAATGGAGTTGAGTGTAATTGTGACACTGATGGGCGGGCTCGGCCTCTTCCTTCTGGGTATGCATCAGATGGGAGATGGTATGGAGAAGGCGGCCGGAGCCAGAATGCGTAATATTCTGGAAGCGGTAACTTCCAACCGGGTTATGGGAACACTGGTCGGAATTCTGTTCTGCGCGGTGATCCAGTCATCCAGTGCGACGACAGTTATGGTCGTCAGTTTCGTAAATGCCGGCATGATGAACCTGTATCAGGCAGCCGGTGTTATTTTTGGAGCAAATATCGGTACAACGGTCACGTCACAGCTGGTATCCTTTAATTTATCAGCTTATGCGCCGGTCATCCTCTTTGTAGGAGTGCTGATGACGCAGTTTGTGAAGAATGACCGGATTAAGAAGATTGGTGAAGTCATCCTTGGATTCGGAGTTCTGTTCATGGGACTGGACATTATGTCCGGCAGCATGTCCAATATGAAGGATTCTCCGCTGGTGGCAGAGTTCTTAAGCAGCCTGACCAATCCGTTCCTGGGAGTGCTCCTTGGTACGGTCATCACGGCCATTATTCAGAGTTCTTCTGTAACCGTCAGTATCCTTCTTCTGATGGCACAGCAGGGTCTGATGGAGCTTCCGATCTGCTTCTATATCATTCTGGGATGTAATATCGGTGCCTGTATGTCCGCACTGCTGGCGTCTCTGAATGGAAATAAAAATGCAAAGAGAGCAGCGTTGATTCACCTGTTCTTTAATATCATCGGAACTATTATTATTTTCCTGATCCTGACATTTGCAGGTGATCTGGTGCTGCATCTCTTACAGACCATCTCCGGACCGGAACCGGGAAGATGTGTAGCAAATGCCCATACGTTATTCAAGATCAGTCAGGTTATCATGCTGCTTCCATTTACAAAAGGAATTGTAAAACTGACTTATCTGGCAGTACCGGGAGAAGACGAGAATGCCGATGTGGAGTGCGAGCTTCTCTATATAGGAAAGAAAACCGTATTTTCTCCGACTACCGCAGTCATCGAGGCTGTCAGAGAACTGGAGCATATGGGTAAACTTGCTTATGAGAACCTGAATCGTGGTCTGGATGCATTAATTACATTAAATGAGGATGAGATCAATAAGATCTATGAAGTAGAGAAACAGATTAACTTCATGAACCATGCGATCACCAATTATCTGGTAAAGATCAGTCAGATGACTCTTCCTATCGACGACAGTAAGAGTATCGGTGCCCTGTTCCATGTAGTCAATGATATTGAACGTATTGGTGACCATGCAGAGAACCTGGCTGATTCCGCCCAGACCCGTATCAAAGAGCAGATTGCTTTCAGTGATACGGCGCTGGAAGAGTTAAGAGAGATGGGTTCCAGAGTGAACACCATTCTCAAATATGCCATGGACATGTTTGCCAACAATACCAGAGAGCATCTTCATGATATCATGACTCTGGAGGACAGCATTGATGAGATGGAGCGCGAACTTCAGAAACATCATATCGAGCGTCTGACGAAAAATGAATGCTCCGCAGCAGCAGGTATGGTATTTTCCGATACCATTTCCGGCTTCGAGCGTGTGGCTGACCACGCAACCAATATTGCATACTCCATGCTGGAGACCCCGCCGGAGGATGAAGAAGAATCTGACGGAACCAAGAAATAATTGCATAAAGATTTTCACGACACCTGCGGGTTAAAACCTGCAGGTGTTTTTTGATGGTGTTTTGCAAAACAACCAGACAGTCGAAAATGACAGGCTGTGAGCGGAACCGCTCGCGCTAAGTCCTCGATCCAGCGGTACTAACATTCGAACGTCGCTGCTTGCTCGTTCTCATGAAGTACCGGGACTGCGGACGTTCCTTTCACAGGCTATCATTTCCTCCTGCTGGTTGCTTTCAACATATACAACCTGAATATTTTTATCATATATTTGAAACCGGGTTGACAGTTCTGACCTTCCGTGATATAACAAAATCAACAGGACACCCCAGGGGGGTGTATGAGACAAGAGAAAGGATGACATCACGGATGAAACAGAAATATAATGTGACTGGCATGAGCTGCAGTGCGTGCAGCGCTCATGTGGAAAAAGCGGTGAGTAAAGTGCCGGGAGTGAACAGTGTACAGGTAAATTTACTGCAGAACTCCATGGTGGTAGACTATGATGAAGCTGCGACGAATGATCAGACGATCATTCATGCAGTGGAAGAAGGTGGATACGGTGCTTCTGTAAAAGGAGAGGAAAAGGCAGAAGAACCCAATGCGGTGCAGAAGAAGGCCGAGGAGGAAGCGCGGAAGATGAAGACCCGTCTGGGACTTTCTATTGGCTTTCTGGCGGTTCTCATGTATATTTCCATGGGACATATGTTAGGATGGCCCCTCCCGGGAATTCTGCTGGGACATGAGAACATGATGATCATGGCGTTGACCCAGCTGTTCCTGACACTGCCGGTGATGTATCTGAACCGGAAATATTATGAAAATGGTTTCCGTTCCCTGTTCCACGGCGCTCCGAATATGGATACACTGGTAGCTATGGGATCCACGGCAGCTGCAGGTTATAGTGTGAGCCGGTTGTTTGTCATGGGTTATGCCCTGGGCCGCGGTGATATGGATATGGCTCATATGGCAGGCATGAATCTGTATTTTGAAGCGGCAGCCATGATCCTGACGCTGGTTACCATTGGAAAATATATGGAAAGCCGTTCCAAGAGCCACACTTCCGATGCCATTACCAAACTCATCGGTCTGGCACCAAAGACAGCACTGGTCTTACGGGATGGACAGGAAGTGGAGATTCCGGTAGAGCAGGTACAGGTCGGTGAGACTGTTATTGTAAAACCTGGACAGAGTATTCCGGTAGATGGCATCCTCACAGAGGGAACCGGAACCGTGGACGAATCTGCCATCACTGGTGAGAGCATTCCGGTGGAGAAGAAGAAAGGCGACCGGGTGACTGGCGCGACCGTGAACCGTGCAGGTTATTTCCAGATGAAAGCAGACCGCATCGGTGAGGATACTACTCTTTCCCAGATTATTCGTCTGGTAGAAGAGGCAGGCGGGTCCAAAGCCCCCATTGCCAAGCTGGCAGATAGAGTCAGCGGTGTATTTGTACCGGTAGTTATTACCATTGCCCTGATTACCATTGTTGTATGGCTGCTTCTGGGACAGAGTTTCAGCTTTGCACTGGCATCCGGTATTGCCGTACTTGTTATTTCCTGTCCATGTGCACTGGGACTGGCAACACCGACAGCCATCATGGTAGGAACCGGAAGAGGAGCCGAGCAGGGCATCCTCATCAAATCCGGCGAGAGTCTGGAGACCGCACATCTGGTAGATACAGTAGTACTTGATAAGACCGGAACCATCACGGCAGGTCATCCGGAAGTGACGGATGTGGTACTGGCAGAGGGTGGAAATGCAAAAGAACTTCTGAAGCTGGCCGCTTCTCTGGAGCAGGCTTCTGAGCATCCTCTGGCAGAGGCAATTGTGGAAAAAGCGGAAAAAGAACAGATTTCTTTGGCGAAAGCGGCAGATTTTAAGGCTGTAGAAGGACAGGGAGTTCTGGGAACCGTAGAAGGAAAGACCGTACTGGCCGGCAACCTTCGTATGATGCAGGCACAGAATATTGCAACAGAAGGACTGGAAGTAAAAGCGGAAGAACTGGCAGACCGGGGACGTACCGTTCTCTATATTGCAGCAGAGAAGAAGATCTTAGGTCTGTTGGCGGTTGCCGATACGGTGAAGAAGACCAGTGCCCAGGCCATCCGGGAGATGCAGAAGATGGGACTTTCCGTTGTGATGCTGACCGGTGACCATGAGAAAACGGCAAAAGCCATTCAGAGAGAGCTTGGCATTGAGCGTGTGGTAGCAGAAGTGCTTCCGCAGGATAAGGAAAAAGAAGTCAGAAGGCTGCAGGCAGAGGGCCACAAAGTTGCCATGGTAGGCGATGGTATCAATGACGCACCGGCACTGGCAAGAGCTGATGTGGGGATTGCCATCGGAGCAGGAACCGATGTAGCCATTGAATCCGCAGACATTGTATTGATGAAGAGTGATCTTCTGGATGCGGTATCTGCTATTCAGTTAAGCCGTGCAGTGATTAAAAATATTAAGGAGAATCTGTTCTGGGCATTCTGTTATAATGCCATCGGTATTCCGCTGGCAGCAGGTGTCTTCTATCAGTGGCTTGGCTGGCAGTTAAGTCCCATGTTCGGAAGTGCGGCCATGAGTTTCAGCTCTGTATTTGTAGTTACCAATGCACTTCGTTTGAAAGGTTTCAAGCCTTCCTATAGAAAAGGAAAGCAGGAGATAGAGCCGGAAGAACTGCACATTGCGGCAGCAGAATCGGTACCAGAAAAAAAGGAGAAGAAAGAAATGAAAAAGAAAATCAGTATTGAGGGCATGATGTGCGGACACTGCACAGGAAGAGTAGACAAAGCGCTGAACGGTCTTAATGGCGTGGAAGCACAGGTAAGCCTGGAAGACAAAGCAGCTTACGTGACACTGACCGGGGAGGTGTCTGACGAACTTCTGAGAAAGACCGTAGAGGATGCAGGTTATGAAGTAACCGGAATCACTCAGGAGTAAACATATGCAGGCAGATCACAAAAAGATAGAACGGCTGTTGAAAACTGCCAGAGGCCAGATCGACGGCATTCTCCGTATGGTGGAAGAGGATCGTTACTGCATGGATATTTCCGCGCAGGTAACTGCAACCGATGCTATTTTGCGGAAAGTCAATAACGAGATCATCCGGGCACATATGAAGGGCTGTGTGAAGGCAGCCATCCTTGAAGGTGCCGGTGATGAGAAGATTGACGAGCTCATGAATGTAGTTGATAAAATCACCAAATAAAACGGGGCATTGACAAACTCCCGTAAATGTTATAAGATTGTATTCGAAATGTAACAATTTTGTAATATTTACGGGAGTTTATATGTTAAAAATTTTGAATAAAACCATTACAAAAAGTGTCGGCGTTGTGCTGGCAGGTATCATGACAATTGCGGCTGTTCCAATGAATGCAGAGGCATCCGGCGCTCTGGGCATCAGTACTCAGGTCGGTATTTCCGGTGAACTGGCGCAGGCAGAGAGTTCTGAAGCAGTGGAAAGCGCAGTCAATCAGGCAGTGCTCAATGCATTTCATCTGGATGGCTATTCCAATCTGGGAATTGTAAATGTTAATGAAGGCAAAGTAAATATCCGTGAGAGTGCTTCTACCGATGGAAAGATCGTAGGAAAGATCGGAAATAACGCAGGCTGCGATATTCTGGATGAGGATGGAGAATGGATTCATGTGAAATCCGGAAAAGTTGAAGGTTATATCAAATCTGACTACGTACTGACCGGAAGCGACGCACTGAACAAGGCATCTTCCCTGTTAAAGAAAGTGGCAGATGTAAATACGGAAGGTCTGAAAGTAAGAACTGAGCCGAGTACCGAGAGCGAGGTTCTGGATATTGTAGGAAGCGACCAGAGCTTTGATGTTCTGGATGAGCTGGACGAGTGGGTAAAGATCGACCTGGATGGTGACGAAGGTTATCTTTACAAAGATTATGTCAATGTAGGCGCTAAGCTGGAAGAGGCACTGAGTATTTCCGAGCTGATGTATGGCTCCGGTGTATCGGATGTGCGAGTGGCACTGACCAACTTTGCAAAGCAGTATATAGGAAATCCCTATGTATGGGGCGGAACCAGCCTGACCAAAGGTGCTGACTGTTCCGGATTTGTTCTTTCCGTATTCCGCAATTATGGAATCAGCCTGCCGCACTCTTCCCGTGCACAGGCCAACTGCGGAACCAAGATCAGCCTTTCTGATCTGAAACCGGGAGACCTGATCTTCTACGGAAACCGTTCCGGTATCAACCACGTAGCCATCTACGCAGGCGGCGGGCAGGTGGTACATGCCAGCAACCCGAGAGTCGGCATTACCGTATCTAATGTATATTACAGAAGCCCTGTAAAAGCAGTGAGAGTAATCAAAGATTAATAAGAAATGTTACAGGCCCGGAAAATGGAGAAATCTGTTTTCCGGGCTTCTTCTATATAGAAATGACACCGGAACTGCGGACGTTTCCCGCGTAAAAGTCGGTGATTTCTGTGTTGCATGGCAATTTGCCGGAAGCTTTTGGCGCATAACTGCGCAAAAATATGATAGGTTGGGCATATAGAAAAACTACAGATGAAAACACCCGAAATCTTCCGAAAAAGCATGACTTCATCATAAATTTTCCGGAGAAAAAGCAGTGAATGGGCAGAGGAGAAGTCAGAAGCTTTCTGACACCCATGAATGAAAGAATTGTTGGGTGTCAGGGGAAAGCTTGCGGATATATGCCCAATTTGTTTTTAGGGCTTGTAAAAAGTTTTGCAAAAAAGTGTGAAAAAGCTGTTGACAATTGTCATATAGTTTGGTAATATATCTGAGCTGGCTGTGAGAACGGCTGGTACACATGAACTGAGAGTTTGAAAATAATAAACTAAACTTGAAAAAAGTTAAAAAAGTTGTTGACAAACAAATGTGAATGTGATAACATATCAGAGTTTCTGCTGAGGCAACGAGATAAACAATGAACCTTGATAATTAAATAGTGCTTTAAAGATCTTCGAAAATTCTTTTTGAAAATTTTTAAACGAACAGCTTTAACTTAT
>NZ_DBLYVB010000006.1:0-137893 GCF_057604405.1 Hominiventricola sp. | reverse complement strand
GCCATAACCGTTCCTCCAGGTACACCCGGAGCGCCAATGGCAAAGACGCCAAGGAGCAGGCAGAAGAGTACCATGGTTCCCAGAGAAGGAATGGAGCCGTACAGAATCTGGGATACGGTCATAACGAAGAAGACTTCGGTCAGAACAGATCCGCACAGATGGATATTGGCAAACAGCGGGATACCGAAATTTACCATATCTTCACGAAGTACGGATGACTTTCTTGCACAACGGAGGGCAACAGCCAAAGTTGCCGCGGAGGACATGGTTCCGACTGCAGTGATGTAGGCCGGACCATAATGTTTGATGACTTCCATCGGATTCTTTCCGGAGTAAGCACCAGCCAGTCCATAAAGAAGTGCCATCCAGATGAAATGTCCGATCATAACAATGATGATCACTTTCAGGAAGACCGGAAGCTGACGGGTGATGGTTCCTTCGTAAGCAAGGCTGCAGAAGGTGCAGGCGATGAAGATCGGAAGGATCGGGATAATAACACGGGTAACAATTTCCAGAACGATTTTCTGGAATTCCTCCAGAAGCTCTGCGGTTCGCTCTGCCTTGGTCCAGGTAACTGCAAGGCCAACCAGAACAGAGAACACCAGTGCACTCATAACGCTCATAATCTGCGGAATTTCCAGAGCAAAAATAACTTCCGGAAGTTCTTTCAGTCCGTCTACAGAGGAGACAATAGAAAGATGCGGGATCAGGGTGTATCCGGCGACCATGCTGAACAGTGCGGCACCTACAGAAGATGTGTATGCCAGTACCAGTGCAACGGAAAGCATGCGGGAAGCACTCTTGCCAAGTCTGGTAATGGATGGTGCGATGAAACCGATTACGATCAGCGGTACGCAGAAAGTGATCACCTGACCAAGCAGATGCTTGACGGTAACAATAATGTTCATAAAAGATTCGTTGGAAATGAGCCCGACTGCGATTCCGATGATAACTCCGGCCAATAAGCGTACGGGCAGACTTTGAGCAATTTTTTTCATGAAATAGTTCTCCCTCGTTGTTTTTCTTTATAGTATAGTTGATTTATGATGAGAACACAATAAATATTACAAAATCGATAACCTATAAAATAGGAGATAAAAAAACAGACAATGAAAGAAACGTTCGTAGTTTCTTTTCACTGTCTGCTTTTTGAACTCTTTATGCCAAATATTTCTTCAGAGCATCAGCCTTATCGGTTTTCTCCCACGGAAGATCTACATCGGTACGTCCAAAATGTCCGTAAGCAGCGGTCTGCTTGTAAATCGGGCGACGCAGATCCAGCATCTTGATGATACCGGCCGGTCTGAAGTCAAAGTTTTCACGGAGAACCTCAACCAGTTTCTCATCGGAAAGTTTTCCGGTACCGAAGGTATCCACTCTTACAGAAGTCGGTCTTGCTACGCCGATTGCGTAGGAGAGCTGAATCTCACACTTGTCAGCCAGTCCTGCAGCAACAATATTCTTTGCTGCATAACGTGCTGCGTAAGCTGCGGAACGGTCAACCTTAGTACAGTCTTTTCCGGAGAATGCGCCGCCGCCGTGACGGGCGTATCCACCGTAAGTATCTACGATGATCTTACGTCCGGTCAGTCCGCTGTCTCCGTGGGGTCCGCCGATAACGAAACGTCCGGTCGGGTTAATGAAGAACTTGGTGTCTGCATCGACCATGTCTGCTGGAAGGATCGGATCGAAGACATATTTCTTAATATCAGCGTGAATCTGCTCCTGGGTAACTTCCTCACCGTGCTGGGTGGAAAGAACAACTGCTTCCAGACGAAGCGGTTTGCCGTTTTCATCGTACTCTACGGTAACCTGGGTCTTTCCATCCGGACGAAGGTACGGCAATGTACCGTCTTTGCGAACGTCGGTCAGTCTCTTTGCCAGTTTGTGAGCAAGGGAGATCGCATAGGGCATAAGTTCCGGAGTCTCGTTGGATGCATAGCCAAACATCATACCCTGATCGCCTGCGCCGATTGCCTCCAGCTGGCTGTCATCCATGAGATGCTCTTTTGCTTCCAGTGCCTTGTCTACGCCCATGGCAATATCGGAGGACTGCTCATCAATGGCAGTGATAACGGCACAGTTGTCAGCATCAAATCCGAATTTTCCTCTGGTATATCCGATCTCGCGAATGGTATCGCGAACGATTTTCTGGATATCTACGTATGCTTTGGTGGTGATTTCGCCCATTACCAGTACAAGACCGGTGGTAGTGCTGGTCTCGCAGGCAACACGGCTCATCGGGTCCTGTTCCATCAGTGCGTCCAGAATGGCATCAGAAATCTGGTCACAGATTTTGTCTGGATGGCCTTCGGTTACGGATTCGGAAGTAAATAAAATCTTTTCTTTTTCCATGAAAATACTCCTTTAAAAAATGGTGCAGGAGAATTCTCCTGCTGTGGTTTACAGACAACAAAAAAGCCCGCACAAGCGGACCTGACAAAACATGTATCAAATCCTCTTATTGTTCGATCACTCGCTCAGGTAAGCACCTTCCTTTATAAAGGGGTTGCCGGGTTTCACAGATCCTATGTATCTCCACCGCTCTGAATAAGAGAAAACTACCGTATGGACTTTTCTTTCCATAACATACACTTGTATTATAAAAAAGTCAAGCTTTTTACAAAAAGTTTATAAAATAGAAGCACAGCATATGGTATAATTCAGAGAGATGAGATAGGAGGACAAAAACTTGAACATAAAGACAAAGCTGATTGTCACATTCGGAGTCGTGATAGCAGTTCCGTTGTTTTTGATCTCACTTGTTTTCTTCGGATTTATGAGTATGCAGCCGGCAGAAGTGGCCACACCCCAGACGAGAGAATTTCTGGGAGAGATGCTTGTGTCGGTCATTTTAATTATGGCAATGACCTGCAGTTTTCTGATGGCATGGATTTACCGCAGTATACTGACCCCGATTGAAACTCTGAAAAAAGCAACGAGAAATATTCGTGACGGCAATCTGGATTTTGAAGTGGAAATCGGAGATGATGATGAGATTGGTGAGCTGTGTGCGGATTTTGAGGAGATGAGAATCCGGCTGAAAGAATCCACAGAGGAAAAAGTGGTCTTTGACAGCCAGAATAAAGAGCTTATCAGTAATATTTCCCATGATCTGAAGACACCGATCACAGCGGTAAAAGGCTATGTGGAAGGTCTTTTGGATGGGGTGGCAGATACGCCGGAGAAGCAGGAAAAATATCTGAGAACCATTTATAACAAAGCCAACGATATGGACCGGCTCATTAATGAACTGACCTTTTATTCCAAGATTGACACAAATCGTATTCCGTATACGTTTAACAAGATTAATGTAAAGGAATATTTTGATGACTGCTTTGAAGATATCGGCATGGAGATGAGTCAGCAGCAGATTTCCTTAAGTTATGATAATAAGGTGGCACCGGATGTGATGGTCATTGCGGATGCGGAGCAGATTAAGCGTGTCATCAATAATATCGTAGGAAACTCCGTGAAATACATGGATAAACCGAATAAATCCATTGCTATTCGTGTGACGGATGTGGGAGACTTTGTGCAGGTGGAGATCGAGGATAATGGCCGGGGAATCGCGGCAAAGGATCTTCCATATATATTTGACCGGTTCTACCGGACAGATACGTCAAGAAATTCCTCAAAAGGAGGAAGCGGCATCGGTCTTTCCATTGTTCATAAGGTCATGGAAGACCATGGAGGGAAGGTCTGGGCAACCAGCAGAGAAGGAGAAGGAACGACTATGTATTTCGTTCTTAGAAAATATCAGGAGGTACCGGCTAATGAGTAAAATTTTGATTATTGAGGATGAGGAAGCTATCGCAGATCTGGAGAAGGACTATCTGGAGCTGAGCGGCTTTGAAGTAGAGATTGAGGGCCGGGGAGACAGCGGACTGACAAGAGCCCTGTCGGAAGATTTTGATCTGATTATTCTGGATCTGATGCTCCCGGGTGTGGATGGATTTGAGATCTGCCGTAATATCCGGGAAGAAAAAAATATTCCGGTCATTATGGTGTCAGCCAAGAAAGATGATATTGACAAGATTCGGGGTCTGGGTCTGGGAGCAGATGATTATATGACCAAACCTTTCAGCCCCAGTGAGCTAGTAGCCCGTGTAAAGGCACATCTGGCAAGGTATGAACGGTTAGTAGGAAGCGGTATTCAGGAAAATGAGATTATTGAAATCCGCGGGATCAAGATTGATAAGACTGCACGGCGCGTCTGGGTGAATGGAGAAGAAAAACAGTTTACATCAAAAGAATTCGACCTTCTGGCATTTCTGGCACAGAATCCGAATCATGTATTTACGAAAGAAGAGCTGTTCAGTAAGATCTGGGATATGGAGTCTATTGGGGATATTGCAACCGTAACGGTGCATATCAAGAAGATTCGTGAGAAGATTGAGTTTAATACAGCGAAACCCCAGTACATTGAAACTATCTGGGGTGTAGGATACCGGTTTAAAGTTTAGCACAACAAAAAGACCTGGATTTTCAAGGAAAATCCAGGTCTTTTGTCTTAAAATGCAAGTAAAAATGCAAGCATTTTATTTTTTAAATAATCTTTTGAAGAATCCCTTCTTTGGTTCCGGCTTCTCGATGCCACCGCGTGCACTCTTGATAGCGGTGATATAAATACCACTTACGACTACTTTTACTTCACGCTTTACCGGGAGAAGATCGTAGATGTTAGCGTCTGCAACAAGTGTCATGATCTTCGGTCCGACTTTGGCTTTTACGATAGGCATCTTGGATCTGCGTAAATACCAGGGCGTCTGGTCAATGACCATCTGGGGCAGACCAGATTTTTTCACGGGGAGCTTCTTCTTGTCAATGATCAGCATACTGACCGTCTGTGCCATAGCGTCCAGCTGTGCCTGATTCTCAATCTGGCGTTTCTCAAGTCTGCGACCAAAGAAATAAAGAGCAACCAGAGCGATAATCAATATGATAAGAATGACTAATAAAATTTTCCACATTCTGTCTTCTGTGCCTCCTGCAACAATTTCTCGTCTCATTGTAGCATTTTTCCTCATAAAAAGCAAGAAAGAAAGGTAAGCTGCTTGACAAGCGAAAATGCCACAGCTACAATGAGCCTCATGAAATGATATTACGTCGAGGGAGTTTAATACATATGGAAAAGGAAGAAGGATTTTCCAGGACAAGAAGGCCTTTTGTAAAATACGTTTCGCAGAATATACTGGGAACCATCGGGGTGTCGGCCTACATCCTGGCGGACACGTTTTTTATTTCCCAGTCGGAAGGAGCAGACGGCATTACGGCGCTGAATCTGGTGCTGCCGGTGTACAGTCTCATATTTGCCATCGGATCCATGATTGGAGTCGGTTCTGCCACGCGGTTTGCGTTGGGACGGGCCAGAGGGGACGAGAAGGCGGACCGCTATTTCTCCAATGCGGTGTTCTGGGCCATTTTGCTGGGCATCTGTTTTATGATTCCCGGAATGGGAATGCCGGATAAGGTGCTTTCCCTGCTGGGCGGAGACGCGCGGATTGTGGAGGTGGGAACGGAATATACCAGAATTTTTCTGTTTTATTCGCCGTTCTTTATGTTAAACTATATTTTCAATGCTTTTGTAAGAAATGACGGGGATCCGTCCCTGGCTATGGCGGCAACCATGTCCAGCAGTTTATTCAATATTGTAATGGACTATGTGCTGATCTTTCCCTGTGGACTGGGAATGTCCGGTGCGGCTCTGGCCACCGGCTTGTCACCGGTTGTGGGCATGACCATTTGTGGCCTTCATTTTTTCTCAAAGAAAAATACGGTAACCTTCCGCTGGAAGCGGCCAACCGTGTCTTATCTTGTGAAATCCTGCCAGCTGGGGGTGGCGGCTTTTATGGGAGAGATGTCTTCCGGTGTGACGACCATGGTATTTAACCTGCTGATTCTTGGCATAGCAGGAAATACGGGAATTGCAGCCTACGGCGTGGTAGCCAATATCGCTATTGTGGGAACTGCTATTTTCAATGGTATTTCCCAGGGAACGCAGCCATTGTTCAGCGATACCTTCGGGAGAGGAGAGAAGAAGTCCGTGAACAGGCTGCTTCAGCTGGCAGTTGTGACGGCATTTGCATCGGCGATCATTTTACTGTTAGTGCTGAATCTGTTTGCAGAGCCCATTGTACAGGTCTTTAACCAGCAAGGGGACACTCAGCTGACAGCTTATGCAATCGAGGGTGTCCGGTTGTATTTTATCGGATTTCTGTGTTCCGGATTTAATATTGTAGGAACCGGATACTTAAGCGCGACGGAGAAGGCCGCATGGGCATTCGCCGCGTCAATATTAAGAGGTTTTGTAGCAATTACACTTTGTGCGTTGTTATTGTCGCATCTGTTTGGCATGGCCGGTGTATGGCTGGCATTCCCGGTATCAGAATTGCTGACTGCCATCGTGATGGGAATTGCAATTGTGCAGAGTCGTAAGGCATAGAAGAAAGGATAAACATATGAAAAGAAAATTAGCAATGATGACGGTATTGGCAGCAACTCTTACGTTAGGTGCCTGCGGAAAGACAACAACTGAGAGTACGGACAGCACTATCGAAAACACGGAAACAGACGCTTCGGGAGCAGATGTTGCCTATGAGGCACCGCTTTATGAAGATCTGACCAGCAAACTGGTAAATCTGGCAGAGTATAAGGGAGTGGAGGCTGAGAAAACCGTAGCAGAAGTGACGGACGAGGATGTGCAGGCTGAGATTGACAGCATTCAGAAAGAAAATGCAGAATTGGTGGATAAAACCGAACCGGCTGAAACCGGGGATGTGGTGAATATTGATTTTACTGGTTATATCAATGGAGAGACGTCCGACAATCTGAAAGGAGAAGGAACGGATGTAGAGATTGGTGCAGGCACCATGCTTCCGGATTTTGAAAATCAATTGGTTGGCGTGACCACGGGAGAGGATACCCAGATCAGTTTCACATTCCCAGAAAATTATAATCAGGAAGTTGCTGGAAAAGATGTACAGTTCGATATTCATGTGAACAGTGTACAGGCTTATGATCTGCCGGAACTGACAGATGAGTACGTACAGGAAAATACAGACTATGACAGCATTGAGGATATGCAGGCTTCCATCCGTGAGGAGCTTGAGCAGGACGCACAGACCGATGCAGAGGATAACTGGCAGTACAGCCTGATCAAGCAGGTGCTCGATAACAGTGAATTTGAAATTGAGGATGCGGATGTAAAAGCTTATACAGATGAAATGCTTACAGAATATCAGACCTATGCAAATATGTATGGAATGGAAATGGAAGAATTTCTGCAGAGCCAGATGGGTGTTACCGAAGAGCAGCTTAGAGAGGCTTATCGGGAGACCGCTACTTTCCGTGTGAAAATGACCCTTGCGTTCCATGCGATAGCTGAGCAGGAAGGATTGACCGTCAGCGATGAGGAATATCAGGACAGACTTTCCACGCTGGCTTCCCAGTATGGTTACGATGATCCGTCCCAGATTGAGCAGGTCTATGATCCGGAACTGATCAAAGAGCAGATTATTCAGGAAAAGGCCATTGACCTCATTGCCGAAAATGGAAAAGAGATTTCCGAGTAAAATGCTGTTTTCGAGGCTTGTTAAAAAATCTGCAAAAATTATGAGAAATTCCTTGTTGATTTTAAAAAAATGTAGTAATATACGAAGTACAGGCACGTTTGTGCCAGAATAGGAAAAGAAAGGAAGACAAAACAATGGCATTAGTTACAACCACTGAAATGTTTAAAAAAGCTTATCATGGCGGCTATGCAGTTGGTGCTTTCAACGTAAACAACATGGAGATCGTTCAGGGTATCACTGAGGCAGCTGGAGAGCTGAAGAGCCCGGTTATCCTTCAGGTATCCAAGGGCGCAAGAGCTTACGCTAACCACACCTACCTTGTAAAACTGGTAGAGGCAGCAGTTATTGAGAATCCGGATATTCCGATCGCTCTGCATCTGGATCATGGCGATAGCTTTGAGCTTTGCAAATCCTGTATCGATGGCGGATTCACTTCCGTTATGATCGATGCTTCTTCCAAATCTTTCGAGGACAACATCGCAGTAACCAAACAGGTTGTTGAGTATGCACATGCTCACGGCGTAGTTGTAGAGGCAGAGCTTGGTACTCTGGCTGGTATCGAGGATGAGGTTGTTGTTGAATCTGGTCACGAGAGCTACACCAGACCGGAAGAGGTTGAGGAGTTCGTTGACAGAACCGGATGTGACTCTCTTGCAATCGCAATCGGAACCTCTCATGGCGCATATAAATTCACTCCGGATCAGTGTACCAGAAATGCTGACGGCATTCTTGTTCCGCCGCCACTGCGTTTCGACGTACTTGAGGAGTGTATGAAGAGACTTCCGGAGTTCCCGATCGTTCTTCATGGATCTTCTTCTGTACCGCAGGAGTTCGTAAAGATGGTTAACCAGTACGGCGGAAACATGCCGGATGCTGTAGGTATTCCGGAAGAGCAGCTGAGAAAAGCAGCTGAGCTCGCTGTCTGCAAGATCAACATCGATTCCGATATCCGTCTTGCTATGACTGGTAACATCAGAAAATACATGGCTGAGCATCCGGATCACTTCGACCCGAGACAGTATCTGAAACCGGCTCGTCAGGCTGTTAAAGATATGGTTGCTCACAAGATCGTTAACGTTCTTGGATCCAACGGAAAAGCTTAAGTTTTTTCGAACTGAATTTGAAACCCGCCCGGTGAAAACCGGACGGGTTTTTGTGTAGGAGGAAAAAATGAATGTGCGGGATTTAATGAAAGCACTCCACACTGCAGAACAGTTAAAGGATACCCTGCGTCATTGTGATACATCCGGTGGACGAAGAGAAAGCGTGGCGGAACACAGCTGGAGAGTGTCTCTAATGGCTTACTAGATCAGCTGCCTTCGCCTTTCAGGGAAGAGATGACAGCACTTTATCAGGAGATGGAAGCACGCGAGACAGTTGAGGCGAAGATTTATAAAGCGCTTGATCATTTGGAAGCGGTGATCCAGCATAATGAGTCCGATATATACTTTGGGCATTGAACATATCCAGGGTCGTATATGCCCAGACGAACAGCTACAAATAATTCTGTTCACCTGGTACCAGAAAATATGTCCGATGCATCCAACCGGTGATGAGAAGTGTCAGGAATTCAGCCACCGGAATGGCAATCCAGGCTCCATTAATGCCAAAAATCCGCGGAAGGATCATCAGTGAGATGACGATGAATACCAGTGTTCTGCAGAAAGAAATAATGGCGGAAACCTTTCCGTTGGACAATGCAGTAAAAAATCCTGATGAGGTAATATTAATTCCACTGAATAAGAAGTTAATAGCAAACAGCCGGAAGCCAACAGAAGCCAGTTGCCAGGTGTGTTGTTCTGTGGTAAAAATGGTCACGATGGTCGGTGAGAAGAAAATGGCTGCCGTAACAATCGCAAAGGATGAAACAGTGACGAACAGGAAAGAAATTCGATAAATTTTCCGCAGCTTCTCCCGGTCTCCGGCACCATACTGGAAA
This sequence comes from Hominiventricola sp., assembly GCF_057604405.1. Classification (NCBI taxonomy): domain Bacteria; kingdom Bacillati; phylum Bacillota; class Clostridia; order Lachnospirales; family Lachnospiraceae; genus Hominiventricola; species Hominiventricola sp. Next base: position 128,380 of record NZ_DBLYVB010000006.1, on the reverse strand, counting down.
CCAATAACAGGACTGATTCCAATGGAGAATCCCAGATAAAAAGCATTGAATAAAAACTGTCCGTATAAAAGGATGGTAATGGCAGCAACACCATGCTCGCCTGCTAAAGACATCATAACGATGTTGAACAGGAAAGTAATCACGGCATTGGATAGCTGGGATACCATTTCGGAAGAGCCATTATAGCAGGCATCCAGGATTTCCTTCATGGAAAAGGTAAACTTGCAGAATCGAAGTCCATTTCTGGAAAAGGCAAAAAAGAACAGTCCGAAAACAGCCGGAATGCACTGCCCGATACCGGTAGCCAGAGCAGCTCCTGCAATGCCCATCTGGCAGGGAACAATCAGCACATAGTCCAGGATCATATTCAGGATGCCGGCCCCCGTCATTAGAAGCAGTCCAAGTCCCGGACGTCCGGCGGTTACGAAAAAAGACTGAAAGACAGCTTGCAGCATACAGGCCGGTGCAAACAGCATGGAAGTACCGAGATACAGGCGGCAGTCTGCTAGCAGCACGTCACTGGCACCCAAAAATCTGGAAAAGGGTGTCAGAAAACATTCTGAGAGAATCAGAAGGATGACACTAAGAACCAGTGTCAGAATGACAAACTGGGTCAACGCTTCTCTGGCACGTTCTTCTTTTCTTTCCCCTAGATATTTACTGACAATGGCATTGCCGCCGGTGCCAAGCATGGTGGAAATGGCAATCGCCACATTGATTACCGGATACACAATATTCAGTGATGACAGGGCATTACTGCCTAGAAATCGTGAGACAAAGATGCCGTCCACGATGGTATATAATGACATGAACACCATCATAATGATGGATGGTGCCGCAAATTTCAAAAGCCCCGCAGGGGTAATATTCTGATTAATCGAATGATTCATCTGTTAAAATTCCTCTTTTAAATCGAAAACTAAATGATTGACAAAAGACAGTATATACTATAGGGTAACCCTATAGTCAAGAAGAAAGGAGAATTTTTGTCAGATGGAGCAGAATATTTATATGACTACAGGTGAGTTGGCAAAGCTCATGGGAATTACAAAGGAAACGTTATTTCATTATGATGAAATTAATTTGTTCTGTCCGGCGTTAGTCACGGAAAAAGGATATCGATATTATACAGTAAATCAGATTGAGCTTCTTGATACGATTCTTCTTTTGAGAGAACTTGGTATGCCGTTGAAGGAAATCCGGGAATTATTGGGATCGCGCAGTCCAGAGAAGATGATAGAAGTTTTTTCAGCAAGAGAAGAACGAATTCGGAAAGAAATGACAAAACTGAAGAACATGAAACGTTGGATTGCGCGGCATAAAGAGAAAATTGAAACAGGTCTTACAGTAAGCTCAGATGAGATTCGAATACAGAAATTCCCGGAGCGTTATTATTTGTACAGTATGATAGAAGGCAATGATGAAGGAGAATTCTATAAGAAAGCAAATGCCATGGTGACAAAGTTTTTGGAGAAGAATCCGGTCTTTAAAAGTGATTATGAGATTGCTTATATTCAGCATGGAAAGGATGTGGAACATGGGATTTATGATCAGTATGATAATACGATTGTACTGCTGGAAAAGCGGCCACAGAAGCTTGCCTATAAAATCCTTTCAGCGGGAACTTATTTAACTGCTTATCATATTGGACATTGGAAAAATATAGGGGGTGCATATGAGCGGTTGATTTCTTATGCAAAATCGAATAAAATTGCGGTGGAAGATCAGTATATCGAGAGATGTCTGATTGATGTGCTTACTGTAGAAAATCTAGACGCATATGTGACAGAGATTACGGTGAGAATCAAGGATAGTGGAGAATAAAGATGAAAACAAAAGAAATGGATATGTTGAACGGGGGATTAGCCGGGAAATTAATTCTCTTTGCCATTCCTCTGGCATTCAGCGGCATTTTACAGCAGTTATTTAACTCCGCGGATGTGGCGGTGGTAGGAAGATTTGCAGGTTCTGCGGCACTGGCAGCGGTAGGAAGCTGTGTAGCGCTGGTCGGTATTTTCGTTAATCTAATTATAGGACTGGCGGTTGGTCCCAATGCGGCGTTGGCGAATCTGATCGGCCAGGGGCAGAGAAACCGCATCAGCGGAATGGTACATACAATTCTGACCTTTGGTATGATTCTGGGAGTGGTGCTGATGGGACTTGGATTTCTTACCGCCAGAACCGTGTTGGAAGCATCCGGTACTCCGGAGAGCGTGATCAACGAAGCACTGTTGTATATCCGGATTTACTTTATTGGTATTCCGTTTATGACCATTTATAATTTTGGTGCGGCGATTCTCAGAAGTTACGGAGATACCAAAAGACCGATGTACTATCTGGTATTGTCCGGAACCGTCAATGTCATTCTGAATCTGGTATTTGTCATCTGCTTTGGACTGGGAGTGGAGGGCGTTGCTATCTCCACGACCATTTCCAATATGCTTAGCACTGCTCTGGTATTGGTGCACCTTCATGGAAAAGAGGATGAGTTCCAGTTCCGGTTTCATAAGATGCATATCGAGTGGAAAGATCTGAAAAGGGTGCTGATGATCGGTATCCCGGCGGGCATTCAGGGAGCTATCTTTTCTGTCTCCAATGTCTTTATTCAGAGCGGAATCAACAGTTTTGGTGAGGACGCCATTGCAGGCTCTTCCCTGGCACTGAATTTTGAGTATTTTACTTACGACATTGCCAATGCCTTTGCACAGGCTGCGGTCACCTTTACCAGTCAGAACTTTGGTGCAGGAAATCTGAAGCGCTGTAAGAAGATTTTCTGGCTGTGTATGCTGTTTGGCATGGGATTTACGGAAATTTTAAGCATAGTCTTTATGATCTGGGATGACTTTTTTGTCAGCATCTATACGATCAGTGATGCGGTGGCAGTGTATGGTCTCATCCGTATGCACCATGTCTGTTCCCTGGAGGGCCTGACTGCCACCTACGAGGTGGAGAGCGCAGCATTACGAGGTATGGGAAAATCACTGGAGCCTTCCATTATCACCATTCTCGGAACGGTGGTATTTCGTATGATCTGGCTGGTAACGGTATTTAGGTGGATACCGACCTACGATATGCTCATGAATGTGTATATTTCGTCCTGGGTATTTACAGGAGGACTGATTTTCATCGTCTATGTACTGTATATGAGAAAACTGGAAAAACAATTTGCGGAGAAAGCCGCATAGAAAAAGAGAATGCCGTGCAGTCAGCAAAAACAGAGGAAAAGAGGAATACATCATGGATTTAATAAAAACAGCAAAAGAACTGGGATTTTCAGATGCAGCGATCATGGATACGAAAGATCTGGTATTCAAGCCGGAATACCGTGTCTTCTGCGAGGAGAATCGGTGCGGAAATTATGATCTGAATCCTGCATGTCCACCGGAGAGCGGAACGGTGGAAGAAATGAAGAAACATGCAATGAAGTATGAAAAAGCACTGGTGCTTCAGACCATGCAGGAGTATTCCATGGATTTTAAGAAAGCTAAAGTGGCACATAACAAACTGACAGAAGCGCTGGCAGAGAGGATGAAAGAAGACGGAAAGACAGATTTGCTGCTCATGACAGCAGGTCCCTATAAGCATAATTCCTGTATGTCGGCTTACTGTGTAGATGCGCAGATGATGGCAGATGCTGTGGGCATGACCTGCTGGGCGAATGACGACAAGGTCCGTTACTTCTCGCAGATTCTATTTCATGATTGATTCAAAACAGGTTTTATACATACAATATTCGTAACTATTCAGAACCCCATTCGCAAAATCGCTTCTTCGAAGTTTTCCTTTTGCTCATATGGTTACTTCGCCATATAAAACTGCTTATCTGCCTGAATGCAAGCATTCGCAGAACGCAGTTTTGCATGGCTCTGAATAGTTACAAATATTCTTAATACAATCTTAATATCAAATCGAATATTCTTATACGATCTTTGATTTTCGGCATATATAATATATAATGGAAGAAAAAAGAAAGCGAGAATATATGATATATGTCGGAAAATCTACACAAAATACATCTGACATCTTTCCAGGTTATTATTTTAGGTTTCGCAGGCGTAATCCTGTCTGGTGCACTCCTTTTAATGTTGCCGTGGGCTTCGGTGAAAGGCGCAGTGACTCCTTTTCATGAAGCGCTCTTTACGGCAACCTCGGCAGTGTGTGTGACCGGGCTGGTAGTACAGGATACCGGAAGTTACTGGTCTTCCTTTGGACAGGCAGTCATTCTTATCCTGATACAGACAGGCGGATTTGGCGTGGTAACGGTTGCTGCTGCAGTGTCCATGATGTCAGGAAGAAAAATTTCACTGATGCAGCGCAGCACCATGCAGAATGCGATCTCAGCTCCCAAGGTAGGGGGCATTGTCCGTCTGACAAAATTCATTTTGAAAGGGACATTTCTTATAGAAGGAATGGGAGCACTTCTGCTGTTACCGGTTTTTTGCCATGATTTTGGCTGGAAAGGAATCTGGATGGCAGTCTTCCATTCGATATCAGCTTTCTGCAATGCCGGATTCGATATCCTGGGCAGGGAAGGACATTTGTATCCGTCAATTGTGGGATATGCTGACAATATTCTGGTCAATGGGGTCATTATAGGACTGATTATCATTGGTGGAATTGGGTTTCTCACCTGGGAGGATATTTGTGAATATAAATGGAAATTTAAAAATTACAGGATGCAGAGCAAGCTGATTCTTGCGACTACTGTATGTCTGATTATCTTCCCTGCATGCTTTTTCTTTTTTGCTGATTTTCAATATTTGCCAGTAAAAAGCCGCTTTCTGGCTTCTGTTTTTCAGTCTGTCACACCAAGAACAGCTGGATTCAATACGGTGGATATCACGATGATGACGGAGGCTTCCAAAGTGGTCATGATACTTCTGATGTTAATTGGAGGATCTCCCGGTTCTACCGCTGGCGGTATGAAAACGACTACATTTGCGGTACTTCTTCTGAATGCAGTGGCGACCTTCAAAAGCCAGGAGCATGCAGGTGCATTTGGACGGAGAATTGATGATCAGGTAATTAAAAATGCGGCATCAATTGCCATGTTATATTTTATGATGTTTCTTGCAGGGGGCATTATGATAAGCACAGCAGAAGGACTGCCGATGCTGAGCAGCCTTTTTGAAGCGGCATCTGCCATGGGAACTGTCGGACTGACACTCGGAATCACACCTTCCTTGCACAAAATCTCCCTGTATGTTCTGATACTGCTGATGTATATGGGACGTGTGGGAGGACTGACATTGATATACGCGGTGTTCTCCGGAAAAAATAAAGCAAATGCAAGATTTCCGATGGAAAAAGTAATGATCGGATGACAACAGAGAAAAGAGGAATGATGGATAATGAAAAATGTATTACTGATCGGTCTTGGACGGTTTGGAAGCCATATTGCAAAGCAGTTACACTCATTAGGACATGAGATCATGGCGGTAGATGTGAATGAAGAAAGGGTAAATAAAATTCTTCCCTTTGTCACGAACGCACAGATTGGAGACAGTACAGATGCAGAATTTCTGGAATCTCTTGGAGTGGGAAATTATGATATTTGTTTTGTTACCATCGGAGACAGCTTTCAGAATTCTCTGGAAACGACGTCTCTGCTAAAAGAGCTGGGAGCCAAATTAGTGATTTCCCGGGCGGAACGGGATGTACAGGAAAAATTTCTTCTGCGAAACGGCGCTGACAAAGTCGTTTATCCGGAAAAGCAGGTGGCAAAATGGGCATCTATCCGTTATACAGATGACCATATTCTTGATTACATGGAAGTGGATTCGTCCCATGCAATTTTTGAGGTAGAGGTTCCGAAAGAATGGATAGGAAAAACAGTCGGAGAGCTTGATATCCGGAAAAAATACAGGATTAATATTATTGCAGTGAAAAACGGCAGAGAAATGAATATGACGATTACTCCGGACACACTGTTGGAAAATCATGTTTCGTTGCTGGTGCTTGGGGAATATAAAGCAATCCAGAAATGTTTTCACATCTGAGATCGGAAGAGATGAAAGATTTTGACCACAAATCGGTCTCATGATATACTTTTTTCAAAATAGGAAAAGGCGGCAGAAGTGATGGGTACAATAGTGGAAAAAAAGGACGAGCATATTCTTGTCTGTCTGTCATCATCACCGACGAATAAAAAAATCATATCTACAGCAGCAAAGATGGCGGGCGTATTTCATGCCCGCTTTACTGCTTTATATGTACAGACAGGGGCAGAAACCATATCAGCCGATAAGGAGAGACTGGAAGCTCATATCCGGTATGCGGAAGAATCCGGTGCGGAAATCGTGATGACCCACGGGGAGGATGTGGCATTACAAATTGCGGAGTACGCACATTTATCCGGGGTAACAAAAATTGTGATAGGGCAAAGCAGCGTAATAAAAAGTCATTTTTTCAGCAGACGTACTCTGACAGAGAAACTGATTGAACTTGTGCCGGATATCGATATCCATATCATTCCGGATACGGTTCAGGCAGAAAATTATCGAAAAAGGCATTATGAGATACACTGGAAACATCCATCCGCCAGAGATCTTTTGCTGACACTGCTTATTTTTACTGCCTGTACGGTGATTGGTCTTTTGTTCGAAAAACTTCATTTTACAGATACCAATGTGGTGACCATCTATATTCTTGGAGTGCTGCTTACTTCTGTTCTTACGGATGGATATTTCTGCAGTCTGGCAGGATCGTTTTTAAGTGCGTTTCTTTTCTGCTTTTTTCTGACAGAACCAAGGATGTCATTTCAAACTTATGCAGTGGGATATCCGGTTACCCTTGCCATTATGCTGCTTTCCTCCGTGATAGCCGGAACACTGGCTGCAAAATTGAAAACACATGCAAAGATTTCAGCGCAGCAGGCTTTTCGCACCCAGATTCTGTTTGATACCGACCGTCAGCTGCAGCAGGCAAAAAGCAAAGATGAAATGCTGGACATTACCTGCACACAGCTGACCAGGCTGATGGAGTGCAGCATTGTGACCTATGTGGCGGAGAATGGAATTTTGTCGGAAGGGACTCTTTTTTCTGAACAGGGAATCTTTTCTGAACAGGAACTGTTGAATGAAAAGGAACAGAACGTAGCTCGTTGGGTATATGAGAACGGAAAACGTGCCGGCGCAACGACGCATCATTTCAGTGAGGCCAGATGTCTGTATCTGGCAATTCGCATGGGAAATTATGTATATGGTGTGATTGGGATTTCCATGGGGAAAGAGGAACTGGACTCCTTTGCATACAGCATTGTACTTTCTGTCATCAATGAATGTGCCCTTGCCATGGAAAATATCAGAAATGCGGAGGAGAAAGAGAAGAACGCCATTATGGCAAAGAATGAGCAGCTGCGGGCAGATTTGCTGCGGGCCATTTCTCATGATCTTCGGACTCCGCTTTGCTCGATCTCCGGAAATGCAGATATGCTTCTTCATAATGGAAAAAGCCTGGATGATAGAATGAAACAGCAGATTTATTCGGATATTTATGATGATGCAGAGTGGCTGACTGCAGTGGTGGAAAATCTCCTGTCCATTACAAGAATTCATGATGGAAGGTTAAAATTCAAATTCACAGATCAGCTTCTGGATGAAGTCATTATGGAGGCACTAAAGCATATCAGCCGTAAGCATGATGAATATCAGATCATTCCAGAATGTGATGACCTGATTCTTGCCCGGATGGATGTGAAGCTGGTGATTCAGGTGCTGGTTAATCTGATAGATAATGCCATCAAATATACACCGCCAGGATCGACCATCTGGATTTGCGGATGCAGGGAAGATGGAAAGGCAAAGATCAGTGTTACGGATGATGGACCGGGAATTGATGATGAAATGAAGCCGCACATTTTTGAAATGTTCTATACTGGAAAGAATACCATAGCGGACAGCCATCGAAGTCTGGGGCTGGGACTTGCATTGTGCCGTACGATTGTGGAGGCCCATGGGGGAAAGCTTATGTTGACGGACCATATGCCCCATGGATGTAGATTTACGTTTACGTTACCGTTGAGTGAGGTGATATTAAATGAATAAAACATTAATCCTGGTTGTGGAAGATGACCGTCCTGTACGGAATCTGATTGTGACAACACTAAAAACACATGACTATAAATATCTTACTGCGGAAAATGGCACCACTGCAATTATGGAAGCATCCTCCCATCAGCCAGATATTATTCTGTTGGACCTGGGATTGCCGGACATGGAAGGCGTAGATGTGATCAAAAAAATCCGTACCTGGTCCAATGTGCCGATCATCGTGATCAGTGCCAGAAGCGAAGATGCGGATAAGATCGAAGCGTTGGACGCAGGTGCGGATGATTATATTACCAAGCCTTTTTCCGTAGAAGAATTGCTTGCAAGAATCCGTGTAACGATAAGGCGTCTTGCCATGCTTGGTATGGGAGAAATGCAGGATACGTCCGTTTTTGAAAATGGAGACCTGAAGATCGACTACACGGCAGGATGCACTTACCTGAAGGAAGAGGAACTGCATCTTACTCCAATTGAATATAAGTTATTATGTCTGCTGGCCAGAAATGTCGGGAAGGTATTGACACATACCTACATTACCCGGCAGATCTGGGGAAGCAGTTCGGAAAATGATATTGCATCCCTTCGCGTTTTTATGGCAACTCTGCGAAGAAAACTGGAACCGGATAAAAACGGAACTGCTTATATACAGACACATATCGGAATTGGGTATCGGATGCTTAAAGTTTGATTTCCGGATGCTCCTCGATCTCTTCTTTGATAAACATGAGCAGGAAGCTGACGAGGAGGAGCAGGCAGGACAGCCAGATCGTGCGCATGCCAAGACGCGGAAGCAGATGTCCGCCAATTCCGGCACCAAAAGCAAACAGTAAAATAACACCAAAATAGTGCATTGATTTTATCAGCACATCTTTGTTGCGGGTCTTAAAATAGGCACACAGGGATTCCATGCCGCTGCGGAGATTACCGATGCACATGGTGCTGGCAAAAGCATAGCTGTTCACTTTACGGAATGCCTGTACCTGCATGGCGCAGGAGAAGGATACCATGGAATTGGCAATCAGGTTCCAGGAGTCGGGGAGAAATCCGACAGCAAACAGGAGCAGGATTTCAATCGCTAATACTAACTGCCTCCAGTGGATGCGTTGTGCCTGCTGGTAGCATTGGTGAATGATTTCAGCAGCAGCAACACCCAATGCAAAAAAGGACAGAGGAATCAGATAGTGAATAGTAGAAGCAAGGTCTCCATTCGCAATATGCTGGCTTAAGAGAACGATGTTTCCGGTCTGGGCATTGGCAAATACATTTCCTCTGGCAAGATAGGTATAGGCATCCTGGAGACCGCCTGATATGGACAGAAAAGCAGCCGTCAGGAAGGCCTCGGACATTTGTTTATGGGCTTTGTGATGCATAAAATTTAAATCTCCTTCATCAGATACTGGTCACGGCGCGCGCCCACGGAAATCATCTGGATTTTGTGATTCAGAAGGCGTTCCAATGTTTCGATATAGTTTCTGGCATTTTTCGGAAGTTCTTCATAAGTACGGCAGCCGGAAATATCCTCCTGCCATCCGGGTACCATTTCGATGACCGGGATGCAGTTGTCCATATCTTCTGTAGGATCAAATTCGGTGATTTTCTCAGCACCTTTCTGATAAGCAATAATCAGCGGAATTTCCTTTAAAGAACTTAATACATCCAGCTTGGTCAGAGCAATCTGATCCGCATTCTGGCATTTCAGACCGTAACGGCTGGCCACTGCATCAAAGGGTCCTACACGGCGCGGCCGTCCGGTAGCGGCTCCATATTCTCCACCGGCCTGACGGAGTTCTTCCAGCCAGGATTCGGACATGGCCTTTTCTGCGACAAAGGGTCCTGCACCTACACAGGTGGAGTAAGCTTTCAGGACACCAACAATGTGGTCCAGAGGGGTTCCCGGGATTCCGGCACCAATAGGTCCGTATGCAGCAATGGTGGAAGAACTGGAGGTATATGGGAAAATACCATAGTCAATGTCACGCATAGCGCCGAGCTGTGCTTCCAGAACGACTTTTTTGCCCTCTAAGAGCGCCTGGCTGAGATAACTTCCGGTATCGCAGATATAGGGTGCAAAGAGCTCAGCCTGTTTCTCACACCAGGCAAGCAGTGCCGGGTAGGACATGGGCTCCTGATGATAGCAGCCTGCCAGCTCCAGATTTTTTGCATCCAGCATCGTCTTCAGACGGGAACGTACAGGCTCCTCATCCAGATGGAGAAGATCTCCCAGACGGAGTGTTTTCTTTCTGTATTTATCACTGTAGGCATAGGCGATTCCGCGGCGGGTAGAACCGAAGGCGGAACCGGTCTTGGCAAGACGATCTTCTTCCAGTTCATCTTGAATCCGATGCCATGGCATGGAAATGGTAGCCAGGCGGGACAGCTTTAGATGTTCCGGTGTGACCGTGATTCCTTTTTCGCGGATCTGCTGGATTTCCCCGGCAAGATGTTCAAGATCGATGACCATGCCGCCGCCTAAGATACATACGACATTGGAGTGAAGGATACCGGAGGGAAGAAGGTTCAGTACGAACTTACCCTGGTCGGTAACAACGGTGTGTCCGGCGTTGTTACCGCCCTGATACCGTGCAACTACATCAGCCTGCTCTGCGAGCAGATCAATGACACGACCTTTTCCTTCATCTCCCCAGTTAATACCTGTAACTGCTGTTAACATATTAATGATCCCCTTTCGGTTGTTGTTTTTTGAAACGAATTCCATTATACTGAGAGAATAGAAATATGTAAAAACTATTATTGATATGATAATCATCAGAAAATGATATGGCAGGAGAAAAAACATGAATGTCAACATGGACTACTACCGAATTTTCTATTACGTTGCAAAGTATGGAAATTTTACGAAGGCGGCAAGAACATTAGGGAACAGTCAGCCTAATGTGACGAGGGCCATGAACTGCCTGGAACAACAGCTACAGTGCAGCCTTTTTATCCGCACCAACAGAGGTGTTCAGCTGACACCGGAGGGAGAGCGGCTATATGTCCGTGTTTCTGCCGCGATGACACAGCTCTTTGCGGCTGAGGAAGAATTAGGAGACAGTGGGGGACTTTCTCGAGGAAGTATTTCCATAGGAGCAACCGAGACTGCCTTAAATATTTTCCTGCTTGAGAAACTGAAAAGCTTCCATATGAAATATCCGGGAATCCGCCTGAAACTGTATAACCATTCCACACCCCAGGCTGTTGAGGCAGTAAAGAGCGGAAAGATTGAGTTTGCGGTGGTGACCACTCCAGTAGAGATGAAACCTCCGCTGAAAAAGATAGTTCTGCAATCGTTTCGGGAAATTCTGGTAGGGGGGAAGACCTTTACCGCCTTGGGCAGCCAGGTGCTTTCTCTGGCAGAGGTGAAGAACTATCCCATGATCTGCCTTGGACGGGAAACGATGACCTATCAGTTCTACAGCCAGTTTTTTCTGAAACATTGTCTGGAGCTGACACCGGATACGGAGGTGGCGACAACAGATCAGATTCTGCCTCTTGTGAAAAATGAACTGGGACTTGCCTTTTTGCCGGAGAAGATAGCAGAAGAAGCTATCGCACGTCATGAAATTGTGCAGATTGCGCTGCAGGATCCTGTTCCGGAACGGCAGATCTGTATGGTATATGATGTGGAACATTCTCTGAATGCACCGACAAGGCAGCTTAAAAATCTGATTTTGGGAGGCAGCGCAGAACCGGAGAAATCTGTTGACATACGTGTATACAAAAAGTAAAATTAATAAATAAAATCGGACAATATATATAAGGAGATAGAATTATGAGAATTGGTATTTTAGGATATGGAAACCTCGGAAGAGGTGTTGAGTGTGCCATCAGGCAGAACCCGGACATGGAGCTGGTGGCCGTATTTACAAGACGGGCACCGGAGACGGTATCTGTACTGACAGAGACTGCGGCCGTTTGTTCCGTGGCAAATGTGGAGCAGTGGAAAGACAAGATTGATGTAATGATTCTCTGCGGCGGAAGTGCGACAGATCTTCCGGTACAGACCCCGAAATATGCAGAATTTTTCAATGTTGTAGACAGTTTCGACACCCATGCAAGAATTCCGGAGCATTTCGATGATGTAGATGAGGCGGCAAAGAAGAGCGGTCATGTGGGCATCATTTCTGTAGGCTGGGATCCGGGTATGTTCTCCTTGAATCGTATGTATGCCAATGCGATTCTTCCGGAAGGTCATGACTATACTTTCTGGGGAAAAGGTGTCAGCCAGGGACATTCAGATGCCATCCGTCGGGTAGAGGGTGTCAAAGATGGCAAGCAGTACACCATTCCAGTGGAGTCTGCACTGAAATCAGTAAGAAATGGTGAGAATCCGGAGCTGACTGCAAGACAGAAACATACCAGAGAGTGTTTCGTTGTACTGGAAGAAGGTGCTGATGCTGCAAAGGTAGAAGAAACCATTAAAAATATGCCGAACTACTTCTCTGATTATGATACGACCGTTCATTTTATCAGCGAAGAAGAGTTAAAGAGAGATCATAGCGGAATCCCTCACGGTGGATTTGTGATCCGCTCCGGAAAGACCGGTTGGAACCTGGAAAATAATCATGTAATCGAATACAGCCTGAAATTGGATTCCAATCCGGAGTTCACTTCCAGTGTGATCGTAGCTTATGCAAGAGCTGCTTATCGTCTCTATAAAGAGGGACAGACCGGCTGCAAGACCGTATTTGACATTGCACCGGCATATTTAAGCGCAAAAGACGGTGCAGAATTAAGAAAAACGCTTCTGTAAGGAAGAAAATCATATCCTGTGACAGAAGGAGAATCATAAGGAGGTACGCATATGGCAATTGCAGAAATGTTGGACAAACTGAAACAGAAAGCGCTTCATGATCCGAAACTGAAGGAAGCACTGCTGGCAACCCGAAAGGAAGACCAGCCCTTTGCGGCATTCTGCAGAAAATGCCGGGAGCTGGGCTATGAGATTTATGAGATGGATCTCATCACGGCCGGAGAAGAAGCCTATGCGGCCATGCGCCGGAGTACCAACGGCGGCGGGGAGAACTCCCCAATGCTGGAGGGCGAGGATGATTTCTACGAACTGTTCTTTGCAGGGCTTTAGAAGTAAGGAGTTTACGGAAACGGATTGCGCTGGTGGCTGAGAAAATTATGAGCTACCTAAAAAAGGGGAAAATGAAAATGGGACAAAAATCAAGGCGTGATCGGATTTATGAATGGGTAAGCATGCATACTAGAGAACAAATTTTGTTGTATGGTACATTGCAGAAAGGTGCTCTGACGCAAGAGTTGGCAGATATATTGAATATAGATCGCAGCAACGTAAGCAGAGAGCTGAACATACTTGTCAGAGAAGGTCTGACAGTGAAAGTGAAAAGTCGTCCGGCACAGTATTTTTCCTTGAAGGAAATAAAAGAACTAATAGGAACGGATGCTGAAATTGCAGGAGAATTTGGAAGCATAAAAGAATTAATGTCATTCTCAAAAGTAACCGTGCAAAAATTTGAAAAAAAAGAAGCTGCTTTTCAAAGTCTGATAGGCTATGATGATTCTCTCGCGGATGCGGTAAAGAAGGCGAAGGCAGCAGTGTTATATCCACCGCTTGGCTTGGCAACGCTGCTGACAGGAGAAACGGGAGTAGGAAAATCTCTTTTCGCTAAAAAAATGTATCAATATGCAATTGAGAAAGGAGTATTGACAGAAAAATCACCATTCATTTCTTTTAATTGTGCGGATTATGCAGACAATGAGCAGCTCCTTCTTTCGCAATTATTTGGATATGTAAAAGGAAGTTTTACAGGTGCTAATGGCGAGCGTGAAGGCTTAGTAGGAGAAGCTGATGGAGGAATTCTGTTTTTAGATGAAATTCATAGACTCGGGGCAAAAGGACAGGAAATGCTTTTTTCATTAATGGATAAGAATGAATATCGTAAGCTCGGTCAGACAGGGAAACCGCAGAGGGCAGAAGTCCGTATCATTGCCGCAACGACAGAAGAACCGACCAAAGTGATGTTAAATACGTTCCTGCGCCGTATACCAATGCATATTCGTTTAAGTTCAATGGCTCAGAAGAGCATGAAAGAACGTCTTATGTTGATTAACAGTTTTTTTAGCAATGAAGCGTCTGATATAGGAAAGAAAATACAAATAGAGAGGGAAATACTTTGTATTTTTCTAAAAGGAAACTATACAGGAAATATCGGTCAGCTAAAAAGTGACGTTCAGTTTACATGTGCGAATGCTTTTCTTAGAGCAGAAGCGGACCACCAGAAGATTTTATCCATAAAACGGATCGATATACCAGATCATTTACAAGAAGATGTTTTTGAGTACTCAAATAAGTTTAACCGTGGTTTCTTTTATTCTCTTCCGGCCGAGATTACATATCCGATGGAGAATATTGGCTCTTTTTTATATCTTTCTCCTTTGCCTTACGGGAGCGAAGGGCAGATAAGTGAAAGTGGGGACAGAGAGGATAAGGCAGAAAAAGAGAAGAGAACAGAACTGCTTGAATATGTTGTACAGTTAAAGGAGCAATACTTATCACTTACGAGAACGGATGAAATTACATTTTCAAGTAACAAATCTGTAATGGAGACTCTTGTAGACAGGCAGTTAGTGGATCTTATTAGTAAGTATGTTAAGATATGCGAACATAATTTAGACAGAGTACAGTACTGCGCGCAGTTGTTGGCTTATCATCTTGGAAAAGTAAAAAGAAGAGAAAATAATAAAGGATTATATTTAGAACCGAAAGATTTCAATGATAAGATCGTATGGCAGATGTTTGATGAGATAGCTTCCGTACGAAATTGGTATTATGAAGAGAAAGATATCCAGACGTTTTCGGGATTGTTCCAAATTTTGATATCAGGAAAGGACAGAGAAAAAGTTGCATTATTGATTATTATGCACGGAGATTCAACGGCAAGCAGTATGGCGAAGGTTGCAAAAGAAGTCCTGCAAACAGATGAAATCTATTATATCAATATGCATTTGGATGATAACATTCAAAATGTTTATGAAAAAACAGTTAGAATGATTGAAAAAATTGACAGAGGGGCAGGCGTGTTAATCTTAGCAGATATGGGTTCTATTTGTTCTTTTGAAAAACCATTGAAAGAAAAATGTGGATTTCGTGTACGAATAGTAGATTCCATAAGTACACCTGTGGCTATTGAAGCTGCGAATCTTGTGCTGCTGCAGAAAAAAGATCTGGAGGAAGTCTATCAAATTGTGAGTCATCTGACTTCGTACAAAGCAAAAGAGGATGATGATATCAACCTGAGATATTTTGATCGAATGCTGATAAAGAATCTGCGAAAAATCCTGCATTTTCTGGATGCAGAGAAAGTATATAACATATTGGAACCGATATTGAAAAAAATTTGCATGGAATGCAAAGTATCAACGTCGGATGATTTTATTGTAAAATTCATGTTTCATAGTGCGTGTATGGTAGAACGTATGTATACGGGAGAGGTACTTCTGTTTAATGGCTATGAAGATTTTATAAAAAAATGGACAGATCTTTATCGTATAGTTAAAAAAAGTTTTTGCCCTTTAGAAGAATATTATGATCTTGAGATAAATCCACAGGAAATTTGTCATATAATGGAGGTTATTATTTACGAATATCCGGAAATTGGAATGACACACAAATAACACATTAGAACTTTTGAAAAAACAAAATGCAAATTTTGACACAAAAGATGACACACAGTATTTTTTAAAGAATCTAAGTTTTAAACAGTAAGAAGTGTGTTGTTTAAAGGAGAATTCTGTCTGAACATCAGAATGGATGATCGGTGGGGATTCTCTTTTTTTGTTGAAAATAAACCGATTATGAATGACAGGCATAATTAAATGCAAGGCACACAAAAGAATTGGCATGAGAATTGCTCATTATTATAGATAAAGAGGGAGGTGAAAAAATGACAGGACTTTTAATTGTAACACATGGAAATTTCGGAAAAGAATTATTAAAAAGCTGTGAAATGATCTTTGGTGAAATACCGGAATGTAAAGCATTTGGTTTGGCCAGAGACGAGAGTTTACAAGAATTTAAGGAAGAAATACAGCCTTTTATTGATTCGCATGACAGCATTTTTTGCATGGTAGATCTATTTGGAGGTTCTCCAAGCAATGTTGCTAATGCCTTTGCGAAACAAAAGAAAAACATGATTGTCGCAACCGGAGTAAATATGTCTATGGTGTTTGGCGCTGTTGAGGCACGAAATATGGAAAAAGACGTAAAAGAAATGGCAAAAGAAGCAGTCAATGCTGCATCAGAAGCAACAAAAGTAATCGATCAGTTATCGGCGTAACCAGATTGAAAAAAGGATGCAATAGGGACTGTAAAAAGAAAGTATTCAAAGGTGGTAAGAAAAATGATATTGGTGCGTTGGGATGACAGGTTAGTACATGGACAGGTACTATATCGCTGGCTAAGTGGAAGAAAATTATCAAAAATTATTGTTTTTGATAATGAGACAGCCAATGATTCTCAGAAAAAGAGCATTATTAGGATGTCCATATCCCGAGAATATGATTTGTTATTTTTTTCAGTAAACGAAATTGAAAGTTTGCAAAAAAATGTCAAAGATAGCCTTGTTCTAATTTCCAATCCATGGGCAGCACGCATTTTATTTGATTGTAAGATTCTAAGAGGTACGTTGAATATAGGGCACACATCTGCAGGAATTGGCAAGAGAAAACTTACGAACGGAGTCTATCTAAAAGAAGAAGAAATTGAAATTCTTAAGTATTTGGCAGAAGAAAAAATTCAGATCATTCATCAAGTGATACCTGATGAGATTCCCATTGTACTGAATACGCTGCTGCTTGGGGAAAAGGAGGAATGAAAGAAATGAGTTCTCATATAGTTTTGCTTTGTCATGGAAATTGGGGACAAAACTTATATGAAGATTATGTACAGTATTTTGGAACGAATATTCCTATTAAAGTATTTCCACTGAGAAAAGATACCGAAGCAGTAGAATACTATCGGGACGTTGATGCATATGTAAATCAGAAAAAAGATGTAATCCTCATATGTGATTTATATGGAAGCACAACTTTTCAAACAGCCTTAAGTATTGCTTTGAAATATGGATTGCTTGCGTATAGCGGATTGTCACTTCAGTTATTAATGGAAATTAGTTGTCTTTTAGAGCAGAACGTTGAAAGAACCGTTTTTACGGATGAATTGTGCCGGCAAAGCCGGATCAAGACAACTGATTTGGTGTCTGAATTCCAGAAATTTAATGAAAATGGAGAGATATAGAATGGCAAATATCACACTCACACGTATAGACAGCAGATTGATTCACGGTCAGGTAATTGTGAAATGGTCGCGCATAGCGAATGGCAACAGGATTGTAATTGTAGATGATGAATTGGAAAAGGATAGTTTTATGGTAGATATTTATCAGATGGCGGCTCCGAGTGGCATGTCCGTCGAGATTTATTCTACTACGCGCGCGGCAGAAGAATTTAAAAAGGACAAAATGGGAGAAGGCAAAATTCTGCTGCTTTTTAGAACTCTTGCACAGGCAACAAAAGCTTATGAGGAAGGATTGCATTTTGAATCCCTGCAGTTGGGTGGAATTCCGCAGTCTCCAGGAAAGAAAAAGATCATTTCAGCAGTATCCCTGGATGAAACAGATGTAGCGCAGATTATGGAATTACACGAACAGGGAGTGGAAATCTTTGCACATATTATTCCAGAAGAACCACAAGTGAAGTTTGATGAAATAATTAAAAAATTTAAAGAATAAAGGAGAATAATATTATGTCAACAATTGCAACAGCGCTCTTGGCGGCAGTATGGTATTGGCTTGGCGGAAGCTTTATTGGTTATACGATTTATCCAATTGTCATTTCACCGACAGTAATCGGAATGGTATTTGGATTTTTATATGGAGATGTGACAACTGGTTTGATTGCGGGTGCCAGTCTGGAAGTAATTTATATTGGTATGGTTAATGCCGGAGGAAATTTGCCGGCTGACAGAATGCTTGCAGGTCTGATTGCGATTCCGGTTGTTCTGCAGACGGGAGTAGATCCTCAAGTAGCTGTCAGTATTGCGATTCCAGTAGGAATTATTGGTGTGTTTTTAAATAATGTTCGTCGTACAGGTAATGCATTTCTAATCCAGAAAGCAGACAAATTTGCTGAACAGGGAGATATTGGAGGAATATGGCGTTGCGCGACGATATATTCTTTGATTTTTGGATTCTTCCTGCGTTTTCCGGTTGTATTTGTAGCAAGTTACTTCGGAAGTGATTTAGTTCAGCAGGTATTAAATGTTATTCCGGCTTGGATTATGACAGGATTGACAGTTATGGGTGGAGTTCTTCCGGCTCTTGGATTTGCAATGACGATTTTTGTGATTGGAAAAAACAAATATATTCCGCTCTTTATTATCGCGTTTTATATGGTTAAATTTTTTGAACTTTCAGTTGTAGGAGCTGCGATCTTTGGTGTATGTATTGCTCTGCTTGCTACATTTGCGACAAAAACAGAAGAATAGGAGGGGAAGATAATATGATGGATATGATGGAAAAGACAGAACAGGAAAAACAGATGCCACGTTTATCTAAAAAAGATATTCGCAACGTATATTTGCGTTGGTGGATGGGCTGTGAGTTGACGTTGAACTTTGAACGGTATCAGGCCCTTGGCTTTTGCAATGCATTTGCACCATGTCTTAAAAAGCTGTACGGACCGGGAGATGAACTCAAGGAAGCTTTAAAACGCCACCTGGAATTTTTTAATACGCAGGCTATGATTGGTGCAGTGATTCCGGGAAGCGTACTGGCAATGGAAGAGGCAAAGGCCAATGGCAATGACATACCAGCAGAAACCATTTCAAGTTTTAAAACAGGCTTGATGGGACCAATGGCAGGTATCGGAGATGCTCTCGAAGGTGGATGCTTTATGGCAATTATTAACGCAATGGGTGCATCCTTTGCTATGCAGGGAAACATTTTTGGAGCTCTTCTGATTATTGCATATAACATATTCGACTTCTTTATCGGACGTTTTATGTTTAACATGGGATATAAATTAGGCAAGAACTCTATAGCAAAAGTGTTAAAGGGCGGCTTGGTAAAAAGCTTGATTCAGGCAGGTTCTATTTTAGGAATGTTTATGATGGGTGCATTATCGGCTTCATTTGTAACAGTTTCGACAGCATTGAAAGTGGATGTATTTGGAAAAGTTATCAGTTTACAGGAAGTTTTAGATCAGATTGCACCTGGAATTCTTCCGCTGGCGCTTGTGTTTGGTGTCTTTTATTTGATGAAAGTAAAGAAAATGTCTATGCTGAAAATCCTGCTTATTTTAATTGGGGTTTGTCTGGTTGGGGCATTAATTGGATTCTTTTAACTAGTAAGGACGGAGGCAAAAATCATGACACAGATTATGTTTTCTTCAGTTTCAGAATTGCTAAATCAGGAACTTAATCCGTTTTTCAATGTTTTAGTGCGGAAAGGAAAATATAGTACAACAAATAACATCAGTTACTACAAGGATAAGCTGCCGGATTCGGATTTTACATTTGATATATCCAATAATAAATTATTGTGTAATATGGATGAATTCGGCACGATACGGCAGCTGACCAGCTACAGAAATTGTTATGAATGTGACGATATTCCAGGCGTATGGGTGGCTAAGTCATTTTCTAAACAAAATGATTTTTCTTTTTCCATCACTATGGGAAATCAGAAGGTAGATCTTGCAGAAGATAAGGAAGAGGTAAGTTCTGATCTTTTATTGAATTTAATACCGCGTTCTAAGCACGTTTTAAATGGAATTGAAGCTACGGTATTTTGCCTTCCTTTTATAGACCGAAACGGCCAAAGGATGAATACTCTCTTATATGGGTTGATGCTGGAGAATAAAACTCAGGATACTGTAGAAGGAAAAGTACATCTGCCGAAATTGTTTACAGAGCGTCATTATGATGTCCGTTATATTTCACATCGTTTGGCAGGAGAAGCTACCAATTATGACGCTTCTGAAAATACGGTCAGCTTCACATTGGCAGAGAAAGATAAAATGTGGATTCCTTACGTATTTTACAATCCGGGATTCTATGATGAGACTGTACGGATTGAACAGGAAGGAATTTTAAACTGGATATGTACCACACTCAATTACTATAAATCGCTGCAAGGAGATTTGACAGTTCCGGAACATCCGATTTTGGGATATATGACGGAGCGGTGTCTGTATCAGTCTCTTGGCGCAATAGGAATGAATGAAAAAGATGAGATTGTAGGTGCTAACTGGGGAACCTATCCGGCAACAGAAAGAACATGGAATAAAGATATGTTTTACTCTGTTATGGCTCTTCATCATACCAATGATCCTGTGTTTACAAAATCATTAGAATGGTTTTTGAAGTATAGTGTAAGAAAAAAAGGTACAAAATATGAAGGCGGGGTATTTCACTCTCTGAGCAATTCTTTAGCTCCAATTATTTTGGCTGGCATATATTATCGAAGTCACGGGACATTAAAATTATTGTTAGAGAATTCTCAATACTGGGAGAGAATGAAAAATATCATTGATCAAATCCTTGAGACAGAAGATGAGGTTTCTTTGTTTTCCTCGTTGTGGTTATCTGATGCGATCTCACTTGGAAAGTATCACACGGGATCTAATGTTTGTCTGTGGTTTTCCTGCAAATCAATGTCAGAAATGGCAGCTGGTTTATATGGGGATACAATGCTTGCAGAAAAATATGCAAAGGCTGCGGAACGTATCGGTTCAGCTATACGAAAACATATGCAGGTAGAGGGACCATTTGGATTACAGTATACGGAGGGTATATCTGGAATTACAGGTGATAAAACCACATTTGACGTATCTAACTATGACAGATTATTCTTTAGTGAAGGATTGGGATTTTTAACAGATATTCTGCAGGGAACAAAGGCGAACCTGTTAATGCATGATGGTGAAGAATCTGATACCACACTTATGCCTGTATATGGATTTTGTCAATATGATGATACGTGTCTGAGAAATTATGCGAAATTTGCAGCGTCTTCTTATAATCCTACATATGGAGAAGAAAGCCGTGGTATCAAATGGGGAATTCAGTCAGATGCAACTTTCCCGGGATATACGAGTTTTCTTATCCGTGCAGTAGATAAGGAAACATTTTCAGGAGAGAATGGAAGCCTGACCGAATTAGAGCGATTAATGGATCTCGATGGTTCATGGTGGTGGTGGCCATATCCGACGGGAGCAAAGACAGGCGAAGTTGTCCGTATGACAAAATGCGGAAAATGTGGTTGGTCTGCAGGTGTATTTACGAATCTGATGATAGACCAGTTTATGGGTATACGGTATGAAGCTTGTGAAAAAGAGTTACTGGTACAGCCACTCAGTTTTATGCCATCATTTGAATGGAAAAATCTTTCAATTGGGAATGCGAAATTCGACGTTAAAACAGAGTATTCAGATGATATGTATATGATAGAAATCTCTAATAAAAATGATTTTGAGGTAAATGCAGTTGTAAGAAGCGGTGCAGATTATCAGAAACCAAATGAACAGCCTGTACAAGAAAATGAGATGAAGTTTCTTGGTAAAGAAGTGCGAGAATTGATTTACACAATTCCGGCAGGGCAGACAAGAAATATAGCATTAAAAAAATATTAAAGAAATTCTCTTATTATATATTGAGATAAGAAAAGCGGACTATTCAGAGTCCGCTTTTCCTATTATGTCAAGGTTTTTATAATATTCAGCTTATCTGGGAAGGCGTAACTTCCTTTCCGGGAAAGGCTTGCGAATACCGTTAGGAGAGTCCTGGTACCAGTAGGCAACGGAACAGATGTCATCCGATCTTTCGAAAAGACCAATATCATCATTTCCTATTTGTTGAAGAGTAACACGGATACCGGAATGGAATGCAATCGGATCAGGCAAATGCCAGCGATATAAACCATGCATGGGAAGTGCATCATCACCAAAGCTATGCATATCATTGAGCTTTGCTTTCTCAAAAAAGTCTCTGGTTGAATCACGTCGGGAGTAAAAAGGATAGCCGGTAAATAATTTTGAAAAATTAGTTACAGTTGGAAGATCCCCAATTCGTTTGTGATGGAAAGCCCAGGCTCCACCGAAATAATCCTCGGTTCCAGTTGAAGAAATAGAGGGATATTCCTTGTCGGAGTCTATATAGAATTTAAACTCACCTTCACCCCACCAATAGCGGGATAACGCCGTAATTGCTAAATAAGTGCCAACGTAGTATCCATATCCTGCTATATCGTCAATTAAAACATAGTCCTGTTTTGGAGTAGTATTCCAGTCTCTGCGCCAATATGCATGAAAATAAAGACGATTAGGATCAATTTCTTTTGGAATAGCGTAATTAATTGTATAAAAGAAAGAAGTAATGTCTTTTGGATGTTCGTTTGTTATTGTAAATCGTGCACTTTTCATAAATGGCATTTCAAAATAGCAATTCATGCCACCTACAGGGTTTACCACAATTGGTAAAGAATCGATATCACAGCGTTCACCAAATCCGTTACAAAAGAAATCACCAAGGGGAGATTCAACGGCAGGAAGTTCAGAGTCGTCCCAATAAATTCGTAAAACAAGATCACGTAATACAAAACCGCCGAGTTCACTTAAGTTTCGGACAGTCATCCAAAAATGACGGATGATGCCTGGTCCTGTTATGTGGGCAATAGTAGTCTCCTCGCCTGTTGGCAAGCAGATACTGCCATTTCCTTTCCGACCTGGCCCCAGAACTCCAGATGCGTGGCAGGCACCGCCAGGGATACCTGTTAAATTCTCTGGTGAGATACAACGAGATTCTTCGTCTGAAAAAATTGTTACGTTATTTAAATAATTCATTTACGTATATACTCCTTTTTACGCTAATAAGGATGCAATATATACGAACAGTTATCAGCATGCTAACTATAACATACATATGTAAAAATAACAAGAATTTCCCTTTAAGATGAGGCGTAAATATAAGTAATGATAAGACATTTGATAAAAGCTAATCCTGCTTCGTTGACACAACTGCTGCTTCTGCCATATACTGAAACTATCTGAAATTTTTGTAAAGTGGATACAAAAGAGGGGATCGACATGAGGGTAGAACTTGTACAATCACAGAAGCAGACATTGTCACAGAACATGATTCAGTCGGTGGAAATCTTGCAGATGAGTTCTGTGGAGCTGGCAGATTACATCAAAGAGCAGTCTATGGGAAATCCGGTGATGGATCTGGATGAGCATATGCCGGAGAATAAACAAGAAGAGCGCCTGAAGAAGTTGGAGTGGCTGACCGGTCTGGATGAGCAGAACCGTGCATATTATCGGTATGATCAGGAAGATGAGGACAAAGACAATTATCTGAATAATATCAGTGCCCCGAATGCAGAGACATTGAAGGATGTGTTGATGCAGCAACTTTTGAGTAATTCTTACAGCAAAGAAGAGGATAGAGTATTTGAGTATATTGCAGATAATCTGGATACGTCTGGTTTCTTGAAACTTTCTGTCGCGGAGATGGCAGAGCAGCTTGGAAGCAAAGAAGAGATTGTGAAGAATTGTCTTGATATTATGAAAGAACTGGAACCAGTTGGAGTCTGCGCCTATGATGTGAAAGAATGTCTATGCCTGCAGTTAAAAAAGAATTATGAAGACTGTGAGGTAGAATTGGCAATCATTCAGGATGGAATGGAACTGCTGGGAAAGAAGCAACTACAGACCCTTGCAAAAATTATTCACGTTCCAGTGGATCGGATCAAACTGGCAAGAGACCGAATCTGCACATTGAATCCAAAGCCGGCGCAGGGGTACTCTACCGGAGAAATGACCCAGTATATTGTGCCGGATGCGGTTGTAGTAAAGTTCAAAGACTATTTTGAAATTCTTTTGAATGATTATTCCTGTCCATCGTTCCATATCAGCAAAGAATACATACAGATGCTGAAAACAGAACCAATTGCGGAAGTGAAGGACTACCTTTCTAAAAAGATAGAACAGGCCGAGCAGATTCAGAAATGTATTATAAAGAGAAATTCTACTTTGATGAATCTTGTAAACTGTATTGTGAAAGAACAACAGGATTTTTTCCGGAAAGGAGAAATGTATCTGCGGCCATTTCGCATGAGCGAGGCGGCGGAGCTTCTTTCGGTGCATGAGTCAACGATAAGCCGTGCAATCAAGAATAAATATCTGCAGTGCTGTTGGGGGACTTATCCGCTTGGTTACTTTTTCCCGAAAGGACTCCAGAATACGGATGAAGAGTCAGTTGCTTCCCTTCATGTGAAGGAAGAACTTCGTAAGATGATGGAAGAAGAAAATAAAAAGCATCCTCTAAGCGATCAGCAGATGGCAGATCTGTTTGCAAAAAGGGGAACGAAGATATCCCGGAGAACAGTAGCAAAGTACCGGGAAGAACTGGGGTTTGCCAACTGCAGGGAACGAAAAGAATGACCTGTGAAAACAAACCAGCATCAGGAGAAGAATTTGTTATTATCACGCTTTTTTGGCTATAATAAACCAGGTTGCAGCATGTACTGATTCAGATTTCAATAGCTGATCAGTACAGCGCACATCCTGATATCCGATTCCTTTTAATATTTGTAAGATCCACTCAGGCTCATATAGATGTTCCTGAATCTTCTCTGTATGAATCAACTTATCCCCTTCAAATAAATCTGCCTGTAATGTTACAAACTGCTCTTTCGGATGATAGATCTGAAACTGCAGACGCTTTCCATCAAGTTCTCCCATATCAACTGGCTCACAGTCAGCTTCCTCGCCAGGACGCAAAAAATCAAATAGGAAAATGCCGCCTGGATTCAGATAGGAATATACATTCTTCATCACCTTTTTCACATCCTCCGGCTCCAGGATATGATTGATCGCATCACAGGTACTGGTTACCAGATCAAAGTTCATCTCAGGCTTCCAGTCGATCATATTTCCCTGCTGAAAAACAATATGAGGATAATTCTGCTTTGCCATGGCAATCATCCCATGAGACAAATCCATTCCCATAGTTTCAATTCCATGCTCAGCTATCATATTGCAAAGGATGCCGGTACCACATCCCAGGTCAAGCATATTGTTGATATGTAATCCTTGCTCATCGATCCAACGAAGCAAAAGTTGAGCAAAGGATTCTGGATAATAATTCCAGCCAAATGCATCATATATTTTGCTAAAAATATCACTGTACATAAATCATTCCTCAAAAGAACATCTGAAGATGTATCATATTCACATGCTAGTATAGAAAGAGATTGATTTTAGTATATATTTTCCATATTATGCTGTCAACGAAACTTCCTTGCAGGGCAGTAAGTTTTGCGCAATCTTCTTCTTTATGCTAGAATAAAAGCGGTTCTAACATGAGAGAGGATTACAACAAATGAACATTTTAAATATTGAGCATGTCAGCAAGTTATATGGTGACAAATGGATCTTCGACGACATTTCCTGTGGAATTCAGGAAGGGGAGAAGATCGGTATTATCGGAATTAATGGAACAGGTAAGACGACGCTTCTTCGGATCATTGCGGGAACGGAGGAGCCGGATCAGGGACAGGTGATTCGCCAGAATGGTGCGAAGATTGCCTATCTGACTCAGCTGCATGAATTCCCGGAGGAGGAGACGGTGCTTTCCTATGTGATATCCGGTTCCGCAGCGGTGAAGGGCAGCTGGGGCGGAGCTGATGCCGGAGAAGCGGACATTATGGAGCATGAGGCAAGAAGTATGCTGAATACCCTTGGTATCCTGGAGCATGATGCTAAAATGGGTACGTTATCAGGAGGGCAGAAGAAGCGTGCGGCACTGGCGAGAACATTGCTTTTGCCGTCGGATATTCTGATTCTGGACGAGCCAACCAACCATCTGGATGAGGATATGATCCGGTGGCTGGAGCAGTATCTGAGAAGATACCGCGGAACGGTGATTACCGTTACCCATGATCGTTATTTCCTGGACCAGGTGACAAACCGGATTCTGGAGATCAGCCGTGGTAAGATTTACAGCTATGATGCGAACTATTCGAAATTTCTGGAATTAAAGGCACAACGGGAAGAGATGGAGCTGGCGACGGAACGGAAGCGACAGAGCATTCTTCGGATGGAGCTGGAATGGGCAGCCAGAGGATGCCGGGCAAGGACCACCAAGCAGAGAGCGCGTCTGGATCGCCTGGAAGCTTTGAAAGCCGGAAAAGCGCCAGTATTTGACAAGGCCCTGGAACTGGATTCTGTGGAGACCAGAATGGGCAAGAAAACCATCGAGCTTCATCATGTTTCCAAGAGTTATGAAGGCAGAAAGATTGTAGAAGATTTCGATTATATTTTTCTGAAAAATCAGACCGTGGCGTTTGTGGGCTCCAATGGCTGTGGAAAATCTACCCTTCTGAAAATGATTGCCGGACAGATTCTGCCGGATGAGGGCAGCGTGGAATTTGGAGAAACCATTCAAATGGGATATTTTGCCCAGGAAATTCCGCAGATGGATGAAAATCAGCGGGTGATCGATTACGTAAAGGATATTGCAGAATATATTCCCACCCGAGACGGGCGAATTACGGCCTCCCAGATGCTGGAACGGTTTCTGTTTACGCCGGACATGCAGTATGCACCCATTGGAAAGCTTTCCGGAGGAGAGAAACGGCGGCTCTATCTGCTGGGTGTGCTGCAGCAGGGACCCAATGTACTGGTTATGGATGAGGTGACCAACGAGCTTGACATCCCGACACTGACCATACTGGAAGATTATCTGAATTCCTTTATTGGTATTGTGATTCTGGTATCCCATGACCGCTATTTTCTTGATAATGTGGCAGACCGTATTTTCGCGTTTGATGGAAATGGACATTTTCGCCAGTATGAGGGCGGTTATACGGAGTATCTGGATGCGAAGAACCGGGAAAACGGAAGTACAG
Organism: Hominiventricola sp.; assembly: GCF_057604405.1. Taxonomy (NCBI): domain Bacteria; kingdom Bacillati; phylum Bacillota; class Clostridia; order Lachnospirales; family Lachnospiraceae; genus Hominiventricola; species Hominiventricola sp. Next base: position 101,397 of record NZ_DBLYVB010000006.1, on the reverse strand, counting down.
CTGAGGAAAAATCCTTCGGTGCCAGAGCAGCTTCCGGTGCAGAGACTGCCAGTGGAAAGAAAAAAGCCACCTGGGATAAGGGTGAGAAGAAGTTAAAGTTTTCTTATAAGGAACAGAAGGAATTCGAGACCATTGATGATGACATCGCGGCACTGGAACAGAAGATCGAGGAACTGGATGCAGAGATGGCAGTCCATGCCAGTCAGTACAGCCGTCTGGCAGAGCTGACGGAAGAAAAGGAAAAAGTACAGGCAGAGCTGGACGAGAAGATGGAGCGTTGGATGTATTTGACGGAACTGAATGAGAAAATTGAAGCGCAGAAATGAGCTTGCAGTGCGCTGGATGAAAGCGTATAATTTTCTTCAAAAATATATGTTGGGAGGAACTAGAAGATGAGAATGTTTGTATTCAGCATGCGTACGTTTGACGAACTTCCATGTTTTGAAAAATACTGCCCCAAATACGGGATCGAGTATGATTATACGACGGAGACACCTTGCATGGATAATTTGGATCTGGCGAAAGGTTACGACGTGGTCAATGTCATCACGACGGTGTTCGATCAGCCAATGCTCAAAAAACTTCATGATATGGGTGTGAAATGTATTGCCACCAGAACAATCGGTTACGATCACATTGATGTGGACTATGCAAAAAGTCTTGGAATGGGGGTCATCCATATCAGTTATTCTCCCAACAGTGTAGCTGACTATGCGATTATGATGATGCTCATGGGACTACGCAGAATGCCTCATATTATGGAACGGGCCAGCATACAGGATTATACTCTGAAGGGAAAGATTGGACGGGAACTTCCGGACTGCACCGTCGGTGTAATTGGTACGGGAAGAATTGGCCGCACCGTGATCCGGCATTTATCCGGATTTGGCTGTAAGATGCTTGCCTATGATCTCTATGAAAATGAGGAAGTGAAACAGTATGCCGAGTATACGGATCTTGATACTCTTCTGAAAAATTCCGATGTGATTACGCTTCATGCTCCGGCGACCGATGACAACTATCATATGATTGATGCAGCTGCTATCGAAAAAATGAAGCAGGATGTAGTAATCATCAACTGTGCCCGTGGAGCGCTGATGGATACGGATGCACTGATTGACGGTATCGAGAGCGGGAAAGTCGGCTTTGCAGGCCTTGATGTAGTGGAACATGAGAGCGGTCTTTATTATTTTAACCGGATGGGAGAACCGCTTCACAATCCGAAGCTGGCAATTTTAAGATCCTATTCCAATGTGCTGGTAAGCCCGCATACAGCATTCTATACGGAGGAAGCAGTTGCCAATATGGCGGAAAACTCCATCATCGGAGCAATGAAATATATGAATGGTGAGGATACACCGTATCTGGTATAAAGAAAGTACAGTTTGCAGCCGGGATTTTTAATGAGATTCCGGCTGTTAATTTGCATAATGACAAATAATATTCAGATAATATAAAAATAATTAAAATATTTGCAAATAACTATTGACAAATAGAGAAAGTTATTGTAATATAAGATCACAAACAAGAAAGAGATACAAAATCTCAGAAAGACGAGGTACAGTCCAATGGGACGGTAATCACAAAAGTCTAAAAAAATAATCTTGGAAGGAGATTATAAAGGTGAAACTTCAGATTGATAGGTGAGGAGCCATTCGAAAAATAAAAATTCGAATGGCTCTTTCCTTTTGCGAAGAAATAAAAGTAGGGGTGGCTTTTTTTCGGGTTTGTCGGTATAATAAATACGATCAGAGAAACGTGTAGGAACGGGCTTGGGGAGGATCGACACATGTACGGATATGACAGCAGGGTAAGAGTATCAGAAGTAGACGAGAATCGGAAAATGACACTTAATGCGGTATTGAATTATTTTCAGGACTGCAGTAGTTTTCATTCAGAAGATCTGGGAGTGGGAGCCGTATTTCTGGAGAATAGAAACCGGATGTGGGTATTAAGTTCCTGGAAGATAGTGATTCGGCGTTATCCGGAGATGACAGAGCATATTCGTGTGGAAACCTGGCCCTATGAATTTTCAAAGATAACCGGAAGAAGGAATTTCCGAATGCTGGACGGACAGGGAGAAGTTGTGGCCTGGGCGGACACGCTGTGGGTTTACATGGATACTGTACGGATGCGTCCCTGCAAACTGGAAAAGGATGTGGTAGACGCTTACACCATGGAACCAAAGCTTGATATGGAGTATGAGGATGACCATATTCAGATTCCGGAGGAACTGGAGAAGAAAGAATCCTTCCCTATTCATAGTTACCATCTGGATGTGAATCACCATGTAAATAACGGACAGTATGTACAGATGGCGGCGGAATATCTGCCGGAAGATTTTGAGATTCACCAGATGCGGGCGGAATATAAGAAGTCTGCTGTGCTCGGAGATGTGATTTATCCGGGTGTGAAGGTGAGTCCGGACGGAGTGACAGTGGTTCTGGGGGATCAGAACGAAAAGCCTTATGCGGTAATAGAATTTCGATAGGAGAAAGAGATGCAGTTAGGAAAGACACAGCCCTTGACAATTGTAAAAAAGGTAGATTTTGGCGTATATCTGGCAGCGCCGGAAGCACCGGAAGAGAGAGTATTGCTTCCTGCCAAACAGGTGCCGGAAGGAGCACAGACCGGAGATGAACTGGAAGTATTCTTGTATAAGGATTCCAAGGACCGCCTGATTGCCACCACCGCAGAGCCGAAGATCCACCTGGGGGAAGCAGCAAGATTACAGGTAAAAGAAGTGACGAAGATCGGAGCATTTCTGGACTGGGGACTGGAGAAGGATCTGTTCCTTCCCTTCAAGCAGCAGACCAGAAAAGTAAAGGCGGGAGATGAAGTGCTGGTAGGTCTTTATACAGACAAGAGCAGCCGTCTGTGCGCCACCATGAACGTATATGAATATCTTTCCAAAGAGAGTCCTTATAAGAAGGATGACCGGGTAAAAGGAACTATTTATGAAATCAGCGAGAATTTCGGTGCCTTTGTGGCTGTGGATGATCTGTATTCCGGATTGATTCCGAAACGGGAATTTTTCGGACAGGCGAAGATCGGCGACGTAGTGGAGACCCGTGTCACCAGAGTCAAAGAGGACGGCAAACTGGATTTGAGTCTCCGCGAGAAGACTTATCTTCAGATTGAAAAAGATGCGGAACAGGTCATGAAAGTCATCGATGAATTTGCCGGTGTGCTGCCGTTTACGGATAAGGCTACACCAGAGGTTATCAGCCGTGAGATGTCCATGAGCAAGAACGCTTTTAAGCGTGCAGTAGGACACCTTTTAAAAGAAGAAAAAATCGAGATTTCCGAGAAATGCATTCGTAAAAAAACTGCTTGCAATCCTGAGAAGTCTTGAGTATAATGAGAAGCGAAGAAGAAGAAAGGAGATTAAGAGCATGAAAGTACAGAATATCAAAGACGTAAACAAATTCTTTGACGTAGTAGACAGCTGTAAAGGTAGAGTAGAGTTAGTAACAGGAGAAGGAGACAGACTGAACCTGAAATCAAAACTGTGTCAGTATGTATCCCTTGCAAATATTTTCTCCAATGGTGAGATTCCGGAACTGGAAATTATCGCATATGAGAAAGAGGACATTGACAAACTGTTATCCTTCATGATCAACGGTTAATTTAAAAAGAATGAAACGGGCGCAACGATCCGGGAACGGGTTGCTGCGCCTTTTTGTATATGAAAAACTCTTGCGAGAGATTTTATTGAATGAGGGACAGAGAATATGAATTTTGTACATCTGCATGTACACACGGAGTACAGTCTGCTGGACGGGTCCAATAAGATAAAAGAGTATGTGGCGCGGGTGAAAGAGCTGGGGATGAACAGTGCTGCCATCACGGACCATGGTGTTATGTACGGTGTGATCGATTTTTACCGGGAGGCGCGGGCACAGGGAATCAAGCCAATCCTTGGCTGCGAGGTCTATGTGGCGCCGGGATCCCGTTTTGATAAAGAAGCAGGCAGCGGAGACGACCGTTATCATCATCTGGTGCTGCTGGCGGAAAATAATAAAGGTTATCAGAATCTGATGAAGATTGTTTCCATCGGATTTACGGAAGGCTTCTATTATAAACCTCGTGTGGATAAGGAGATTCTTCGAAAATATCATGAAGGAATTATTGCGACCAGTGCCTGTCTGGCCGGAGAGGTGCAGAGAAATGTGCTCCGGGGCATGTATGAGGAAGCCTGCAAGTCTGCCGGGGAGTATGAGGAGATTTTCGGAAAGGGAAATTTCTTCCTGGAGCTGCAGGATCATGGACTGCCAGAGCAGAAGCAGGTGAATCAGGCGTTGCTCCGTATGAGCAGAGAGTTGCATATAGAATTGGTGGCTACTAATGATATTCATTATACCTATGCAGAAGATGTGAAGCCTCACGATATCCTGCTCTGCCTGCAGACAGGAAAACGTTTGTCGGACGAAGACAGGATGCGTTATGAGGGCGGACAGTATTTTGTAAAATCTCCGGAGGAAATGGCACAGTTATTTCCTTACGCATTACAGGCGCTGGAAAACACTCAGAAAATTGCAGACCGCTGCAATGTAGAGATTGAATTTGGCGTGACTAAGCTGCCGAAATATGATGTGCCGGATGGCTATACATCCTGGGAGTATTTGAATAAGCTCTGCTGGGACGGATTTGCAAAACGTTACCCGGAGGATGATGGCCATCTAAGAGACCAGTTGACTTATGAACTATCTATCATCCAGAAGATGGGGTATGTGGACTATTTCCTGATCGTATGGGATTTTATCAAATATTCCAGAGATCATGGGATTGCCGTAGGACCGGGGCGAGGTTCCGCAGCCGGAAGCCTGGTTTCTTATACGTTAGGAATCACTAATATTGATCCGGCCAGATACCAATTGCTGTTTGAACGTTTTTTGAACCCGGAACGTGTTTCCATGCCAGATATTGACGTTGACTTCTGCTATGAGAGGCGGCAGGAAGTCATTGATTATGTGGTTCGTAAATACGGCAAAGACCGGGTGGCACAGATTGTCACTTTCGGTACGCTGGCGGCCCGCGGTGTGTTAAGAGACGTGGGAAGAGTCATGGATCTTCCCTATGCATTTGTGGACTCCATTGCTAAGATGGTGCCGCAGGAGCTGAATATTACCCTCGATAAAGCACTTCAGATGAATCCGGAATTCCGGAATCTCTATGAGAGCAATGAGCAGGTAAAAGAACTGGTGGACATGTCCAAACGACTGGAAGGTCTGCCGCGTCACACCTCCATGCATGCTGCGGGCGTTGTCATCAGCCAGAAAGCAGTAGATGAATATGTGCCGCTTTCCAGAGGGTCAGATGGCTCTGTCACCACGCAGTTCACTATGACTACGTTGGAAGAGCTGGGTCTTCTGAAAATGGATTTCCTCGGTTTGCGTACACTGACGGTTATTCAGAATGCAGTTCGGTTTGCAGAACAGAGCAGTGGAAAGCAGATCAACATCGATGAGATTGATTATAATGATAAAGCAGTGCTGGATTCTTTGGGAACGGGAAAGACGGATGGTGTGTTCCAGTTAGAAAGTACGGGTATGAAGAACTTCATGAAAGAACTGAAGCCTCAGAGTCTGGAAGATATTATCGCAGGTATTTCCCTGTATCGTCCGGGTCCTATGGACTTTATTCCTCAGTATATCCGAGGGAAAAATAATCCGGACAGTATCACCTATGACTGCCCGGAGCTGGAATCTATTCTGGAACCGACCTATGGCTGTATCGTGTACCAGGAGCAGGTTATGCAGATCGTGCAGAAGCTGGCGGGCTATACCTTGGGCCGTGCAGACCTGGTGCGTCGTGCCATGTCTAAGAAGAAAGCAGCTGTCATGCAGCAGGAACGCCAGAACTTTGTATATGGAAATGAAGCAGAGCATGTACCAGGGTGTATTTCTAATGGTATTTCTGAGCAGGTGGCAAATAAAATCTATGATGATATGATTGATTTTGCCAAATATGCATTCAATAAATCTCATGCGGCCGCTTACGCGGTAGTGGCCTATCAGACAGCCTGGCTGAAATATTATTATCCGGTAGAGTTTATGGCGGCTTTAATGACATCCGTCATTGATAATTCTTCTAAGGTATCGGAATATATTCTTACCTGCCGGCAGATGGGAATTCAGATTCTGCCGCCAGACATTAATGAAAGTGTCAGTGCATTTTCCGTATCAAACGGTGCTATCCGTTATGGACTTAATGCCATTAAAAGTGTAGGAAAACCTGTGATTGAAGAGATCATTCAGGAACGGAAAGAAAGAGGTAATTTTGAAGATCTGGCGGATTTCATCAACCGGATGTCTGGTCATGAGGTTAATAAGCGTGCAGTAGAAAACTTTATCAAGGCAGGTGCCTTTGACTGTTTTCCGGCCAACCGGCGTCAGATGATGATGATCTACGGACAGATTATGGATGATGCCGCACAGAAAAAGAAGAAAGACTTCGCAGGTCAGATCAGTCTTTTTGATTTTGCGGCGGAAGAGGATAAGGCTGCTTTTAAGATTAAGATTCCACAGGTGTCTGAATATGGAAAAGAAGATCTGCTGGCTTTTGAAAAAGAAGTATTGGGATTCTATATCAGCGGGCACCCGCTGGAGGAGTATGAAGAACAGTGGAAGCGAGGAATTTCCCATGTGACCGCAGATTTCCTGCCGCCGGAAGAAGGCGAGGAACAGCGCATCCGGGATGGAGAGCGGGCCATTGTGGGTGGTATGATTACATCCAAGACCATGAAGGCAACGAAAAATAATAAAATGATGGCCTTTATCACCGTGGAAGATCTGGTAGGCAGTGTGGAAGTGATTGTATTTCCGAGGGATTATGAGAAAAATGCGAGCATGCTCAATGTGGACAGCAAAGTGTTTGTGAGCGGACGTATTTCTGCAGAGGAAGACAGGGCGAGCAAACTGATTCTGGAAAAAATCGTGCCCTTTGATATTCCGAAAAAGGAGCTTTGGATTCAGTTTTCCGATATGGAAGAGTACAGTAGAAGAGAGCAGGAGCTGTACCGGGCACTTATGGACAGCGAGGGTGAAGACGAAGTCATCATCTACGTCAGAAAAGAGAAGAAAAAGAAAATTCTTCCGGCCAGCCGGAATGTCCATGTGAGCGATCTGCTGCTGGAAAAACTGAGCCTGGATTTTGGAGAGAAAAACGTAAAAGCAGTCCAGAAGCGTATTGAAAATATGGAAAAAATGAATTAGAATGTGGAAGAGACTTGTTTTGGATAACTGTTTGCGGAGGAAGCGACCATGGCAAAAGAGATAAAGACAATTGGTGTTTTGACAAGCGGCGGAGACGCGCCGGGAATGAATGCAGCTATTCGGGCGGTGGTAAGAAAAGCCTGTGCTGCAGGAAAGAACGTGAAAGGAATCCGGAGAGGCTATCAGGGACTTCTGGAGGAAGATATCATCGATATGTCCAGACATTCGGTCAGTGATATTGTGGACAAGGGAGGTACCATCCTGTTCACTGCCCGCTGTGCGGAATTCCGTACGGAGGAAGGGCAGAAGAAAGGCGCCGAGATTTGCAGAAAACACGGTATTGACGGTCTGGTTGTTATTGGCGGAGATGGTTCTTATGCAGGAGCGCAGAAGCTTGCAGCGTTGGGAATTAATACAGTGGGCGTGCCGGGAACCATTGACCTTGACATTGCCTGTACCGAGTATACCATCGGATTTGATACCGCAGTAAATACAGCTATGCAGGCAATTGATAAAGTACGTGATACGTCGACGTCACATGAGCGCTGCAGTATTATCGAGGTTATGGGACGTAATGCTGGTTATATTGCACTCTGGTGCGGTATTGCCAATGGAGCAGAGGATATTCTGATTCCGGAGCGCTATGATTATGATGAGCAGAAGATCATCAACAATATTATCAGCAATCGTAAAAAAGGAAAGAAACATCATATTATCATCAATGCAGAGGGGATTGGACATTCCACATCCATGGCAAGAAGGATTGAGGCAGCTACCGGTGTAGAGACCAGAGCCACCATTCTTGGTTATATGCAGCGAGGAGGAAGTCCAACCTGTCGTGACCGTGTTTATGCAACTATGATGGGTTCCATGGCCGTGGATTTGCTCTGTGCAGGAAAGACCAACCGAGTGGTAGGATATCAGCACGGAGAGTTTCGTGATTTTGACATCGATGATGCACTGGGTATGAGAAAAGATATTTCTAATTATATGATCGAAGTTGCAGGAGATATGGCGAAATAATGATTACAAGCACATCCAATCCGCAAGTGAAGAACCTGCAGCAGTTGAAGAAAAAAGCATCTGCCAGAAATGAGCAGGATGCCTTTCTGGTAGAAGGTATTAAGATGTTCCAGGAAGCTCCCGGGGAACGGATTCAGAAACTCTATGTGTCCAAAAGCCTTTATGACGAGAAAGGGGCGGCATTTTTCGGGAACAGCGAACTGGAAGTACTGGATGACAGGGTGTATGCATCAGTCAGTGATACAAAAACGCCTCAGGGAGTGCTGTGTGTCATGAAACAGTATCATTACAGCCTGGATGATTTGGCTGGAAAGAAGCATCCGTTTCTCATGATTCTGGAAAATCTGCAGGATCCGGGGAATTTGGGCACCATTCTTCGTACAGCAGAGGGTGCTGGTGTGGATGGCGTGATTTTGAGCCGTACCTCTGTGGATATTTATAATCCAAAGACGATTCGTGCTACCATGGGCTCTATATACCGGATGCCGTTCCTCTATGTGGATCAGCTGGAAGAAATTCTGCCGGAACTTAAGAGGCGTGGAATTCGAACTTATGCGGCACATCTGCAGGGAAAAAACTGTTACGACGAAGAAAATTATAAAGAGGGAACTGCATTCCTTATCGGCAATGAGGGCAATGGGCTCACGGAGGGCTTAAGCAACTGTGCCGATGTATGGATTCGTATTCCCATGCATGGAAAACTGGAATCGTTAAATGCGGCAGTGGCCGCTTCGGTTCTGATGTACGAGGTCTGCCGACAGCGTCGGTAGATCTCTTTTTTTTCCTGAAATTGCGTTAAATGTTCTGAAAGTTGACAAAATTATTATTTTCTGTTAAACTCTTTGCAATATATGTAACAATTCTGTAATATATTTTCTCTCGATATCATAATATATAGGGGAGAAAACAAATGACGGGAGGAATTTCGTATGTTGAAAAGAGGGATGATCATTATTGGTATGACCGCCATGTGGCTGGGACTGACTGGATTTGCAAGTCTGGGAAATGAAGGGGAGAATACCTGGAATGCAGTTCTGGAAGATCTGACACCGGAACAGATGGATGAAGTTCTGGCAGGCAGTGAGTGGACAGGACGAGTGATGGCAAAGGTGGATGAGTCGGTCAGCGTGAGAGAAGAGGCCAATACAGATTCTGCGGTTGTGGGGAAAATGTTCCGTGGAGATGCAGGTGAGATTCTGGAGCAGACAGACGGCTGGACCGAGATTCAGTCCGGAGATGTGACTGGATGGGTCAACGATGAATATCTGGCATTTGGTTTGGAAGCGGCAAAGCGTGCGGAAGAAGATGTACCGAAGATTGCAACGGTAACGACGGATGCTCTGAAGGTGCGGGATGAACCGAGCACCGAGGCATCGGTTATTGACCTGATCGGCAGAGGCGAGAAGATCGAAGTTGGGGATGAACAGGATGGATGGCTGGAAATCCTTTATGCCGATGGGGAAAAAGACTACATTTCTGCGGAGTATGTGGAAGTGACTTGCGAGTATGGGGAGGCTAAGACCATCGCGGAGATAGAGGCAGAGGAAGCTGCCAGAAAAGCAGAAGAGGAGAAAGCCAAGAGAACAAAGAATCTGGGAGCTGTTGCAGCAAGTGGCGATGAGGTGACGCTTCTGGCGGCACTTATTCAGGCCGAGAGCGGCAATCAGCCTTATGAGGGACAGCTGGCAGTGGGTGCTGTGGTTATGAATCGTGTGAGAAGTGGCAGTTATCCGAATAGTATTCAGGGTGTTATCTCTCAGCCGGGACAGTTCGGGCCGGCGGCAACCGGACAGGTGGCATCTATTATGGCAAATGGTCCCAAGTCCAGTTGTATGCAGGCCGCACAGGCGGCTATCAACGGAGAGACCGTCATTGGGAATCTGACTCATTTCAAACGTGCCGGCAGCACGGATGGAATCGTCATTGGGGCTCACGTATTCTACTAAAAAATCGAAGTGACAGGCCATGAAGACCTGTCACTTCTTTCCGTCAGTTGAAAGACAGCATAAAAATTTTTTTGAAAAATTTAAAAAAAGTAGTTGACAGGTGCGGCGATTTATAGTATGATACCACTTGTCGCGAGCGAGACAACAACTTCGTAAACAACCCGAAAGGGTTTTTACATACAACAATAAGGCCTGTAAGGGCTTTCACATATAACAGCAAACCCGAAAGGGTTTTACATATATGCGGGTGTAGTTCAATGGTAGAACACTAGCCTTCCAAGCTAGATACGTGGGTTCGATTCCCATCACCCGCTTTACCCGAAAGGGTTTACATATAGATATGCACGAGTGGCTCAGTGGTGGAGTATCGCCTTGCCAAGGCGAGGGTCGCGGGTTCGAATCCCGTCTCGTGCTCTTGGTTTATAAAAGAAATGCTGAAGAATCAAGCATTTCTTTTTTTTATCCCTTGTATACAAATGTATACAGATTATTTCAAATAGCATAAATCTTTTGACTAGAGATTACTGACACTCTTAAAATCAATTCTAAGGTCTAAATTATAATAAAATTCTTTATAAAATCCGATCTAAAATGATTTAGACGATAAAGTATACTCTAAACTGATTTTTTTTGAAATTTATAATAAATTTATTATAAAATTCTATGCTAATGCTTTTTGCATTAAATCATAAGTCTCTGCATCAGTGGCAGTATTGTAGACATATGATAAAGTTGTCTCAAGATTTGTATGTCCCATTTGTTCCCGGACAAAATCCAATGCAACACCTGCATTAGCAAGACGGCTTGCAAATGTCTTACGCATTTTATGAGATCGCTTTACGATTTTATCATTACGCTCTGCATATTTCTCAAGAACATACTGAATTTGACGACTAGTAAGCCTTTCCCCATTTCGCATAAAGACATATTCACCTTGTCGATCAATCTGATTGAATAATTCCAGTGCCTGTGGAATTAACGTAACATATCTGTCTTCATGAGTTTTTGTATGATCTTCAATCTCATAAGTGTTAGTCTCTTGATTGCGTACTTCCTCACGTACTACATGCAAATTCAGATTTTCAATATCAGCCCATTTAAGTGCAACAAGTTCGCCAACTCTTAACCCTAAGAGGAAGTTAATCCGTACTGCATAAAATGAAGCATCATGAGTATCAGAAATCATACTGTCTAAATATGAATTGAGTTCTGGCAATTCACTATTATTGAAGACTTCGGTCTTTGCTGATTTTTTAGCAATTTGTCTGAACTTTACAGTGATTTTAAGATCATGCATAAGATTAGTGGATATGTACTTTTTAGTAAAAGCAAGATCATACATTCCATTCAAAATCGTTTTTGCATTTTGCCATTCCTTGTGGCTCATATTGAAATTTTTAATAATCTGACAACATTCCTCTTCAAGTTTGAGAGAATCAATCTTATTGAATTTCATCTTATCAAGTTTTGAATTAGCAAAATATCTGTTGTAATGTTGTCTATGTCTTACAATCGTATTGACTGAAGAAGTAGTCAATTTTTTGTGTTCAAGCCATTCTGTATACACATCATGAAATGTTAAGTTGTCAATGTACGTATTCTGAAAATAAAGATCAACTAATTTAGTTAGAACTTCATCTTCAGTTTTGCCCTTGATATTTTTACGTTTGCCAGTTGTTTGATCAACAAACATAGTTTGATAACGTCCATCAGATGCAAGAGCAATTTTATATTTGTGCATTTTTAGTACCTGTTGTTTTTTAGTAGCCATAATACTTTGATGCACAGCGCTCATATCTATAATACCTAGATCTATTGCTTCAGTCAATTCTCTATTTGTCATAAACATATATCCCTTCAGTTGTTTACTAGGAATATGAATTTTATTGAACAAAAGAAACTCGAAAAAAAGTTATATATAGAAATTCGCAAAAAAAGCTCCCGGCAGGGCTCCCAGCGGGCCCAGTGAAAAGATGATACAAGCGAAGCGAAGTGTCATTTTTACTACTGGGTTAGTATTTGACACAGCCATTAAATGAATATTATAGCCACAAAGAAAAATAAGGCTGGCGTAAAGACAGCCGACACACAAACATGGATGGTGCAATTTCACATTAAAGATGAACCCTGTCTGACATAATCACTAAAAGGAAGGTGATTACATGGATAATAAAACACTATCTCTGCACGGGGGCAGAATGGCAAGTATAGAGCATAATAGACGTGTACAAGGTAAAGAGGGAAAGCATTCAACAATTAAAAATGAACTATCAGATAACAATGTTACGTTGATAGATATAGACATCAAAGAAGCATATAAACAACTGTTTCAAGATGCTGTAGACGATTATAATAAAACACAAAAACGATCTGACAGAAAAATTAAAAACTATTACTCAAAAGTACGTAGCGATAAGAAGAAAAACACACATTATGAATACATTTTTCAGTTGGGGAACATAAAAAACAGGATTGATGATGATACATTTGTTGCAGTATGTGCTGACTATGTAGCATCATTCCAAGAACGCAATCAGAACTTATATCTTATTGGAGCATATATTCATTTGGACGAAGAAGCAAGCGCACACATGCATCTTGATTATATCCCGATCGGACATTATGACAAAGGTATGCGATTACAGGCATCAAGCAACAAAGCATTTGAAGAATTGACAGGTTATAAATCACAAAGCAAAAGAGACACAGCACAAATTAAATGGCAAGAGTCCGAGCGTGAGTATATCAGAGAGTTTTGCAAACAATATGATATTGAAATCGTAGACGGCGATTCTAAAGGTAAAAAGTCATTGTCTATTGCAGAATATAAGGCACAGCAGGATATGATGCAGGCACAACAAACAATAGAACAAGCAGAACTGTTAAAACAAAATGCAGATGCTGAAATACAGCGCCAGGACGCTCGTAAACTGAAAGCAAAGCAACAAGCAGATAAAATGATACTTGCAGAACAACAACGTGCTGACAGGGCAATTACGGACGTGCAAAAACAAATAGATGAAATGAATAATACACTAGATGATGAGACAAAAAAGTTTAATGAAATCGGACAAAAATTAAATAATGAATACAATGATCTAGTATCACGTAATGAGCAGACTAAAGCAAAATTGAACAAGCAATTAGATGTATTAGATAAGACTGAACAAATGATATCAGATCATATTAACACAGTCATTGACCAAGTGCCCGGATTCGATCAGATTGCAAAGCATATTGGAATAAAAATCAACAAAGACATAGACAAATTAAATCAGTCAATCAATGAATTAGATGACCTTGAGCGTTAGAATTGCATACAGTGTTTCATAGCATGATACATGGTATGCAATTACAGTTATTATCAACACTTTTCTGACATACTAGAAGTAGATAAAAGCAGAAAGGGGTTATATATATGACATTAGCAGATCTCAAGAACATGAGCAACACAGAACTAATTGAAATTGCAAATGCAATAGACAAACAGACAGCATCATTTAAGCAGATAACAAATGCAGAGTTCTCATATACAGCATTTAGCAACGAGCTGAAACGGCGCAACATAAGACGTATATACGTTGATTCAGATAGTACAAATAAGATAACAGTAGATGCAAGTAATAAGACATGTAAGACTGTGAGACAGCAATATACAGTCAGCAAAGATGTAGCAGAAATGTGGAAATCATTTATACAAGAAGTTGACGTAAAATATCCATCAACGCTATTAGATGCTGCACTCCTGCAGATGATGAATACATACTACAATGATCGTTTAGATATTAAAAGATGAAACATGAGACTTATATTCAAAAATGAGTATAAGTCTTTTTTTATAATGAATTTATTATAAAACTCATAAAAAAGGCATTTAATGGGGAATTTATCGACTAATTTACTTTAGATCAGATTTTATAATGAATTTCATTATAATTTAGAGTGTAGAATTGGTTTTAAATACTTGCTTAAGCCACCGGCCAGGTAGATGTAAAATATAGATCATCCCGTATAGACAAAAGCATACTAGCGGAGATGAGTCCGATTGCCAACACATTCCATTCGTCCTAGATGTGATTTTCAATACCTGCAATAGCCAAAAAATAAAAGTATAGCCAAAACATAATAAATTTTATTATAAATTCTAATAAAAATATATCTAGGGTATACTTTATCGTCTAAATCATTCTAGATCGGATTTTATAATGAATTTCATTATAATTTAGACCTTAGAATTGATTTTAAGAACTACTCTTCAGACTTATCCAAATTTTCAAGCGCATACTCGCATAAAGTAATGACAAGTTGATTCACTGATATGTTTTTATCTTGAGCAACTTGGCTCATTTCTTCAACAAGTGATTTAGGCATTCTATATGTACGATTAACATACTCACGTTTTTCGATCTTCAGCATAACAATTATTCCTTTCACATCTATTATAATGTGTTGGAATATGGTAATATATACATGATATTACACGCAAAATATACAATATAAAGTGGGGTATAATATGAAACTGAATGACAAGATTCTTGAGGAGTATGAAAAAGACCCTATACGGTGTCAAAAGTGGGCGGACAGAAGATGCTTTTATTTGAAATACATATGGCCGTTGCTTCATCCGATACAGAATTATCAACTCAAAAAATTTACAACACAATCGAATGAAATGCTCCAAAAAATAAAAACAAGGCTACATGAAAAAGAGCTACTGCAAAAATACGAACACTTGACACCTGAACAAGTTGACATGATTTGGCAAAAAGTTTTTAGTAATAACGATACAGACTCATAATTTTTTGGGTCTGTATTTTTTTATGTTGTTTATTGATCCATCTGTCATATTAAGAATATACAAATTTGAAAGGAGTCTTAATTATGGCTGTATTAAAACAAACTATTCACATTGCTGTAAATCAAAGTATGATGAGTTATCTTAAAAAGAGAGCTGACGACCATGGTCTTACTATGTGTGGTTTTATCAAATTCATAATTGCACAATACATGGCAAACGACAAGCAGTGGCAAGAACTTAATAGATAATCAAACAAATAGCAATCATTAACTTTCATTATTCTAAAAACTAAAAACAAAAAGTGCGCTAACCTTTTGCACTTTGGCAAGGTACGAAGACAAAGTGTTTTGGCGAGTCTCTTTTGATAAGACAGACTAGCAAACCTTATGTTTCATCATCACAAATTAAAGATCTAGATAATATTTTGTTTCGGAAGATATACTAAGCATTTTGCTTGTTTAGAAAAAGAAGGATCAAATTGAAATCCATAGCAAAATGCCCATAGAATCAAAACTTACCAGAAACAAAATATTAGGCGCTAGATGAAATATAAGTTTGCGAAAGATCGTCTATCAACATAAACAAATATTCCAATCAACTGAATAAGATCTATTCAATACAAATAGTCAATTAAACAAATACAAAAGACACATGAAGAAACCCTACCACGGTACAGGGTTTCGTCTGTGTCGGATTAGACCATCCCCACGGGAATACTCTAAAGAATTTAGGGTGTTCCCACGGGAAGGGTCTGGGTATTCCAGCGGGAACGGTCTAAAATTCAAAAACCTTTCAACCACGGGGAAAATCGGGCCCGCACTTATTATATATGATATATTATGATAAATCATAATAAAATAAAAACAAATAATTAAATAAAATAAAACATAATATAGAAAGGATACATATATATGGACAATAAAATAAAGTCAACATCAAAACAGATATTATTAGATATGATGGTTGCTTGTCCAAGTCATTGCAAAGAAATAGAAGACTTATTAAAATCATTAACAGATGAGGATTTTCAAGATACAGATAATCAATATAGGCTACATCAATATACAGATCACACAATTAGATTTGTACAATCAAGCAACATAAATGCATGTCCACAATTATCGACATTACTTTATGCTCATCCAACTGCACATCATATATTGCACTTAATGATAGAACGTATGTGCAAAGATGGAACAGTATCAATGCAAGTTTATAAAAGCAAAACTAAAAAAACGCAAGGGAATAGTGTACAAGAATTATTGCAATTAAGACCAACAACGATAAGAAATGAAATTCAAACACTAATAGAATGTGGATTCATTGCATTATACAAAAAAGCAGCAGGCCACGATCCCGCGATATATGCAATAAATCCACAAGTAGCAAAAATTGGAAACAAGAGTATAACTGAATCTGCTTTTTGGAACTTAACAACTGACAGTGCATATAAGACATTTAATGAGATGTCGAAAGAGTGTAAAGAATATTTAGTTTCATCATCAGAAAAAGATACTGCAGGTTATACACATTCGACATCTCGATACACTGCAGATGCACCAACATTAGAACCATTTAGTCATGATCCGTCATACTATGAAATAAAAGAACAGTTATAATCATTTATAGTATGACAGATACAAACAAAAAAGAACCACAAAATTAAAAGTTATTCAAAAAAAGGCTGGACAACTTAAAAATATTTTGTTACAATCATCGTTGTTAATCACTTAATTGTGTATGCTAACATGAAAATGTATACAACTTGTATACAAGGAGAGTGAGCGTTGTGCAAACCTCCATTTTACAAGATATTTTGGAGCACGAAGGAGTTCGAATCCCGTCTCGTGCTCTTCTCTAAGATCAGGAATCATTGTTAATTCAATGGTTCCTATTTTTTGCGTTCAGAGGAAAGTGTACACGAATGTATACCGACAAAAGAGCAAAATAAAAAGACCTTGCGGTCTTGAATTTTTCGAGGGAGTGGGGACTCTTTCGAGCCCCCTAAAGTGTTATGAATGAAATACTGATGTGTTCCTGTTACGAGTATTATAATAACAGGGAATTGTGACCAAAATGTGGTCACAAAATAAAGGATTTCTAAAAAGACGAAAGAAATGCGAAACATAAAGAGAAGAAAGTTGCAATCTGCGGGGGATATGTTACAATGAGGCAATGAAAAAGATTTTGCTTGTGGCAGTAAATGCCAAATACATTCATTCCAATCTGGCTGTCTATAGCCTGCGTGCAGCGGCCAGAGCATATGGTGATCAAATTGAGATCGCGGAGTATACAATCAATCAGCAGCCGGATCAGGTGCTGGGGGACATTTATCGAAGGCAGCCGGATGTGGTTGCTTTTTCGTGTTATATCTGGAATGGTGAGATGATAGGAGAACTGCTGCAGGAGCTTCCAAAGGTGCTCCCGCAGGCAGAACTGTGGGTTGGAGGTCCGGAAGTATCCTATGATGCACCAGAATTTCTGAAACGTTACCCGAAGGTCCGCGGTGTCATGCGGGCAGAAGGAGAAAGAAGTTTTTCGAAGCTGGCGTCTTATTATATAGAAGAAAGTGGTACGCTGGAGCAGATTTCCGGTATTACTTACCGAGAAGCATCAGGAGGTCTGCGGGAAAATCCGTGGGCGGAGCCTGTTAATATGGATGAGATACCCTTTGCTTATGAAGATCTGAAGGATTTTAATCATAAGATTATATATTACGAGTCCAGCAGAGGATGTCCATTCCGATGCAGTTACTGCCTTTCCTCTATAGATAAAAGAGTCCGGTTCCGAAGTCTTCCCCTTGTGGAGAAGGAACTGCAGATATTCCTGGATGCACAAGTCCCGCAGGTGAAATTTGTAGATCGTACTTTTAACTGCAATCCGAAACGGACCGTAGAATTGCTTCAGTGGATTTTGGAGCATGACAATGGAATCACTAATTTTCATTTTGAAATTGCCGCAGACATTACAACGGAAGAAGAGCTTGCCATCATGGAGAAGATGCGACCGGGGCTTATTCAGCTGGAGATTGGTGTACAGTCTACCAATCCGAAGACTGTGGAAGCCATTCATCGAACCATGGATCTTAAGAAACTTGAAAAAGTAGTCAGCCGGGTGAAGAGCTTTGGAAATATTCATCAGCATCTGGATCTGATTGCGGGTCTTCCGTATGAAGATGTGAACAGCTTTCAGAAATCTTTTGATGACGTTTATGCCATGAGGCCGGATCAGCTGCAGCTTGGATTTTTGAAGGTGCTGAAAGGCTCCGGTATGCGGGAGGATGCTCCGGGATACGGAATTAACTGGCATGAGAGAGCACCCTATGAAGTGCTGACCACAGACTGGCTTTCCTATGGAGATGTATTGCTCCTAAAGGGCGTGGAAGATATGGTGGAAGTTTACTATAACAGCCGTCAGTTTGACCGGACTATTTCGAAGATTATGGAACGGTATGCATCACCCTTCTTGTTTTTCAAGGAACTGGCAGACTTTTATGATCGGGAAGGCCTGGCCGGTATCGGTCACGCAAGAATTGCCCGGTATGAAATCCTGCGCCGCTTCTTGTCAGAAGAAAAAGGCTGGGAATTGAAAGAATATGAGCAGTGCATGGTGCTGGATCTCTATGCGAGGGAAAATCTCAAAAGCCGCCCGGCATTTGCATCGGATTTAAGTCCGTACAAAGAGCAGTTGAAAATCATGACAAGAGAATATGGCAGACAGGTGCATGTGGAAGTGCTGGAGCGGGAAAGGAGACCGGTTTATGTGATGTTTGACTACCGGACGAGGGATCCGCTGACCGGAGACGCTGTCATGCAGATATTGGAGGAGCCGGAGTGATCAGTCAGTATATTGCATTGGATACGGAGACAACCGGACTGAATCCGGTGAAAGACCGGGTGCTGGAAATCGGTGCAGCCAGAGTCTGCGATGGAAAGGTATGGGAAACCTTTACTACGCTGATTGATACAGGAGTGGAGATTCCTGAACGGATAGTGGAACTGACAGGAATTACGGATGAAATGCAGAACACAGGAAAGAAACCGCAGCAGGCATTTTCAGAATTTCTGGAATTCTGTGGCGATCTGCCCATTCTGGGACATCATATTTCCTTTGATTTCGGATTTTTGAAGCAGGGTGCGGTGAATCTGGGATTCACCTTTGAAAAAGAGGGACTAGATACGCTGATGCTGGCAAGGCAGTTTCTGCCGGATCTGCCGTCCAGAAAACTACCGGATCTCTGTGCACATTATGGAATTGATCCGGGGCATTCCCATCGGGCTCTTGACGATGCACTGGCCACCCATGAACTGTTGTGGAAACTCTGGGCAGAATTCGGGGAGCAGAAGCCGGAAGCTTTTGTAGCAAGAAAGCTGCAGTATAGTGTAAAAAAACAGAGTCCTATGACAGATTCACAAAAAGGATACTTGAATGATTTACTGAAATATCATAGAATAGATACAAATATTCGCATGGAAACTATGACAAAAAGCGAAGCTTCCCGCATGATTGATAAGATTATTTTACAATATGGGAAGATTCCGGGACGCAGAAAAATGCAGGAGGATCGAAAGCATGTATAATGATAAAAAAAGAAGAATTGTAGCGGGCGTGATTGTGGCAATTCTGGTGATTGCCATGGTACTGCCATTATTGAGCTACGCACTGTAATCGGGAGAAGAGGAGAGTATGATGAAAAAGTTGTGGAGAAGCGCAACAGTTCTGACTTGTCTGCTGGTGTTGGCGCTTGGCATGACCGTCTGTGCGGCGGAAGCGACGATTCTCAAAGGAATTACCATTGAGGGTGTAGATGTGTCAGGAATGACGAAAGACCAGGCAATAAGCGCGTTGGAAGCCTATGAGACAAAACTGGGTGAGGAGATTTTGAAGCTGAAGATCGGGAACAATGAGCTGGATGCCCCATTGTCATCTTTTGGTGTAACCTATTCCAATGAAGACGCAGTGACAAGTGCGTTAAGAGTCGGCCGTACCGGCAATATCGTAAAACGTTATAAAGACCAGAAGGACCTGCAGCACAGTGGTATGAATTATACCTTGAGCCGTCAGGCTAACAAAGAAATGGTTAAGGTGTATGTGGAAGAGACCTGCACTCAGTATGACCAGCCGGCGAAGAATGCTTCTCTGAGCCGTGAAAACGGCGCATTTACTTTTGTACCGGGAGAACAGGGTGTAGAGCTGAATACAGACAGTTCCATTCAGGCTATTGTGAATTATCTGGAAAATGACTGGACAGATGGGGAAAATTCTCTGGAGCTTCCGGTACAGGTAACGGAACCGGAGGGAAGTGCCGAGGATCTGGCTTATGTAAAGGATTTGCTTGGATCCTTCACCACCAGTTTTTCTACTTCCGGTGCGGATCGTTCCAAGAATGTAAACAGTGGTGCAAAACATGTGAATGGAACGGTACTATATCCGGGCGAGACATTTTCTATGTATGAGACGGTAGCGCCATTTACCGCAGAAAATGGGTATGCCATGGCGGGATCCTATCTGAATGGTGAAGTGGTCGACAGTATGGGAGGCGGTATCTGCCAGGTATCTACGACCCTTTACAATGCAGTTCTGCGGGCAGAGCTGGAAGTGGTGGAGCGTTCTCCTCATTCCATGACCGTTCATTATGTAGAACTGTCTGAGGATGCGGCTATTGCCGGAACCTATAAGGATTTTAAATTCAAGAATTCTACGGATTACCCGATTTATATAGAAGGATATACTACTTCTGATAAGAAGATTACATTTAATATCTACGGAAAAGAAACCAGAGACAGCAACCGGAGCATTTCCTTCGAGAGTGTTCTGGTAAATGAAGTAAAGCCGAACACCATCTTAAGAGATGATGCCGGACAGGGACTTGGTTATAAGAACGTATCTGCCGGAAAGACCGGATATGTGGCAGAGCTTTACAAGATCGTAAAGGTCAATGGTGTGCAGACAGACCGGATTAAGATCAATAAGAGTACTTACAAGGGCAGTGACCGTGTTGTTACCTATGGTACGGCAGGAGATCCGACGTTGTCGGAGAATCTGAGGGCGGCCATCGCAGCACAGGACGAGGCACTGGCGGACGCGAATGTAGCAGCGGCTAATGCGGCTAATGCAGCTGCGGCAGCTGCGGCACCGGCACAATAACGGAGGCGAAAGAACCCATGGAGATAGGAAAGGTACCGGAAAGTATATTAAAAAGAGCAGTTTTCCGTCAGATTCATACCAAGAGAGATGAAGTGCTGGTAGGAGCCGGAGTGGGCGAGGACTGTGCAGTCATGCAGCTGGCGCCGGATGAAGTGTTTGTGCTCTCTACAGACCCGATTACGGGAACGGAGAAAGATATGGGAACGTTGGCCCTGCAGATTACGGCTAATGACCTGGCAAGCGCGGGAGCGGAACCGGTAGGAGTTCTTCTGACTGTTTTACTGCCGCCTTCTGCGGATGAGCCTCTGATTCGGAGGCTGATGCAGGAAGTGGAATGCGCCTGTGAGAAACTGCATATACAGGTAATGGGTGGACACACGGAGGTGACGGCAGTAGTCAATCAACCGGTCATCTCTGTGACCGGAGTGGGTAAGGCAAAGAAAGACCGTCTGATCACCACCGGCGGAGCCCATGTGGGGGATGACGTGATCGTGACCAAGTGGATTGGAATCGAGGGAACCTCCATCATTGCAAAAGAAAAAGAAGAAGAACTAAAACAACATTTCACCGGAAGCTTTGTGGATCAGGCGAAAGCCTTTGATCAGTATCTTTCGGTGGTTCCAGAGGCCATGGTGGCTGTGGCTCATGGAGTCACGGCCATGCACGACGTAACGGAAGGCGGTATCTACGGAGCGCTCTGGGAACTGGCAGAGGCATCCGGCGTGGGACTGGAGATTGATCTGAAAGCAATCCCCATCCGTCAGGAAACCGTAGAGGTCTGTGAGCAGTTTCATCTGAACCCGTACCAGTTGATTTCCAGCGGTTCTATGCTGATGGCGGCACCCGACGGACTGGGTCTGGTGCAGGCACTGAAGAAAGCCGGAATTCCGGCGTCGATTGTAGGACGCTGCGTGGAAGGAAAAGCAAAGAAGATAGTGAACGGGGAAGACACTGCTTATCTGGAAAGACCGAAGACAGACGAATTATATAAGATATATGAGTAGGGGAATAGAGAAATGAGAGAAAAGATTTTAACATACATCGAGCGGAACAGTCGTGTGGATCTGAAAGATCTTGCTATTATGCTGGGAACGGACGAAGCAGCAGTGGCAAATGAGATCGCTGATATGGAAAAAGAAGGCGTGATCTGTGGCTATCATACACTGATTGACTGGGATAAGACCAGCTCCGAGAAAGTAACCGCGCTGATTGAGGTAAAGGTAACTCCGCAGAGAGGTCTGGGATTTGACAAGATTGCAGAGAGAATCTACAACTATCCGGAAGTAGACTGTGTCTATCTGATTTCCGGAGGATTTGACTTTATGGTCATGATCGAGGGCAAAACCATGCGCGGCGTGGCACAGTTCGTATCCGAGAAGCTGTCCACACAGGAGTCCGTATTGAGCACTGCAACGCATTTCATTCTGAAGAAATATAAAGATCATGGCTCTGTGATGGTAAATCCGTCAAAAGATGAAAGGATGTTGGTGACCCCATGAGAAACCCACTGTCTGAAACCATTGTAAATATTAAACCATCCGGAATCCGTAAGTTCTTTGATCTGGTAAGTGAGATGAATGATAAGGATGTGATCTCCCTTGGTGTAGGTGAGCCGGACTTTGACACACCCTGGCATGTAAGAGATGAGGGAATCTATTCCTTGGAAAAAGGACGGACCTTCTATACGTCCAATTCCGGACTGAAAGAATTAAGAGAAGAGATCTGCAACTATCTGGACCGCCGCTACCAGGTATCCTACGACTGGCATCATGAGACGATTGTAACCGTTGGTGGCAGTGAGGGTATTGACATTGCCATGCGTGCCATGCTGGATCCGGGGGATGAAGTGCTGATCCCACAGCCGAGCTATGTATCCTATGAACCTTGTGCGATTCTGGCAGGCGGAAAGCCGGTGATTATCGAGCTGAAGGCAGAAAATGAATTCCGGCTGACACCGGAGGAACTGCTGGAGCACATTACGGATAAGACGAAGATTTTAGTGCTTCCGTATCCGAACAATCCTACCGGAGCCATTATGGAGCGGGCGGATTTGGAAAAAATTGCAGAGATCGTCATGGAGAAAGATATCTTTGTCCTGTCCGATGAGATTTACAGCGAGTTAAGTTACAAGGGCGACCACGTAACCATCGCTTCCATTCCGGGCATGAAAGAGCGTACGATCCTGATCAACGGATTTTCCAAGGCTTATGCTATGACCGGATGGCGTCTGGGCTATGCCTGTGGACCGAGAGAGATTATTGAACAGATGACGAAGATTCATCAGTTTGCGATTATGTGTGCACCGACGACCAGCCAGTATGCGGCCGTAGAAGCCATGAGAAACGGAGATACAGATGTGGCTACCATGAGGGAGGCTTATGATCAGCGTCGTCGTTATCTGGTTAATGCATTTAAAGAGATGGGACTGGAATGCTTTGAGCCTTACGGCGCATTCTATATTTTCCCGTGTATTAAAGAATTTGGCATGACGTCGGAAGAATTTGCGGAGCGTTTCCTGATGGAAGAGAAAGTAGCCGTTGTACCGGGCACCGCATTTGGCGACAGCGGAGAAGGATTCTTGCGTATTTCTTATGCATATTCTCTGCAAAATCTGAAGGCTGCACTGGCAAGACTGGAGCGCTTTGTTGAGAAACTTCGTGCGGAGCAGAAGGGGCAGGCGTAAGAAATGCTGAATATTGTACTTTACGAGCCGGAGATTCCGGCCAATACCGGAAATATCGGCAGAACCTGCGTGGCAACCGGGACAAGGCTTCACCTGATTGAACCGCTTGGGTTCAAATTAAGCGAAAAACATCTGCGTCGTGCCGGTATGGATTACTGGAAAGACCTGGATGTGACTACGTATATGGATTATGAGGATTTTCTGAACCGAAATCCAGGGGCGAAGATCTATATGGCGACTACAAAAGGCCCCAATGTCTATACAGAGGCTCATTTTGAGCCGGACTGTTACATTATGTTCGGAAAAGAAAGTGCGGGAATCCCGGAAGAAATTCTTCATGAGAATAAGGAGAATTCCATCCGTATTCCCATGAATCCAAGTATTCGTTCGCTGAATCTGTCTAATTCCGTAGCGATTGTGCTTTATGAAGCGCTGCGGCAGCAGAATTTTGCGAACATGCAGATGACAGGAACACTTACGAAATACGACTGGGATTAAGAAATGACGGGAAAGAAACGGAAGAGTCTGGCGGGAAGACTGCTTTGTCTCACGCTGGCGCTTTGCCTTGGCTTTTCTTCTTGCACCGCACTGGCGGCCAGCAAGGATACGCAGGACAAGATTGACAAGGTCAAGCAGGAGAAAAGCGAAGCAGAGGAAGAGAAGAAAAAGACGGAGCAGGAACAGAATAAACTGAATAACGCCAAGTCCGAGATGGAAAATTATCTGAAGGAGCTGGATAATCAGTCTAAAAGCCTGAATGAGCAGGTGGCAGAACTGGATCAGCAGATTACAGATAAGGAGAGCCAGGTCAGCTCCATGGAGGGGCGGATCGAAGAGGCGCAGGCGGATCTGGACAAGCAGTACGAGGATATGAAAACCCGTATCCAGTACATGTATGAAAATGATCAGACTGCCATACAGAGCATTATCACGGCGGCTCTTACGGGTGGTCTTACCGGACTTCTGAACCAGGTGGAATATACGGTCAGCGTCAATCAGTACGACCGGAATATGCTGGAAAATTATAAAGTGTCCAAAGCGGATCTGGATGACCAGTATGCAAAATTGCAGGATGAGCAGGATGCGCTGGAACTTTTGAAGACAGAGACTGAGAAGAAGAAACAGCAGGTGGCAGACCAGCAGGCAGCTACAGGTTCCAAACTGAGTGAATATGAGAAACTCCTTGCCCAGAAAGAGGGCGAGATCACGGACATGGCAGAGTTCATTAAGGAAAAGACGGATCTCCTCAATCAGTTGATTGCCAAAGCGGCTCAGGAAGAGGCAGCGGCTCGTATCAGGGCAGCACAGCAGGCGGCAGCATCCATGAACACCTCTGGCAATATTCAACAGGCAGATTCAGGAATCTCCGGTGGAAGTGTTTCCTTGAGTGATTATGAGATCATGATGCTTGCCACAATTATTTACTGTGAGGCGGGCAATCAGGGAACGGACGGCCAGCTGGCAGTGGGTTATGTCATTATGAACCGGATCCGAAGCTCACGATTTCCTAATACGCTGGAAGGGGTGCTTCGCCAGTCGAAACAATTCGAACCGGTGGGTTCAGGGCGTTTTGATCTGGTGCTGAAAGCGGAGCAGGATGATGATATTCCGAACATTGTCACCCAGTCCTGCTGGAATGCGGCACGGGCGGTAGTGAATGGAACCAGCAACGTGGGAGAGTCCTTGTTCTTCCGTACCTGGGCACCGGTACCATCTCTGGTAACGAACCTGCAGAATGGCGGTGTGCCCTACTGGATTATTAAAGACCATATTTTCTATTATTACTGGACCAGTTATACAACAGGTTCCTCCAGCAATAATAATACGTCAAATGATGACGATGACGACGATGAGGATGAAAGCGAAGATATAGAAGATGATGATACCAAGAAAGATGATTCTTCAGAGAAAGATTCGGATAATAAAACCCCAGATGTAACACCGACTCCGACACCTTCGCCTGAACCTGAACCGGATAATTCCGGAAACACTTCAACCGAGACACCAGACAATTCTGGAAGTGTTTCAACAGAGACGCAGACACCGGATGACAGCAGTACTTCTTCCGAAACAGAGGAAAAGACGTCATCTCCGCCGACATCGGATAATTAAAAAATCTATATTTTCAGGAAACACGGCTGTAATGGGGAAACAGCTGCTGTTTCCTTTTTTATTTTTAAGAAAAAGGAGAAAAAGAAGTATGAGCGGTTTTAAAAATCTTCATCCGATCTGCAGTTTTTCCTATTTTGCAATAGCTATCATTCTGGTACTGGTCTGCCAGACCCCCGTTGCCATGGTGGAAGCTTTAGCCGGAGCAGTTTTTTTTCTGCATTGTACGGAAGGAGGAAAGGTATGGAAACGCCTTCGCTATCTTTTGCCAATGCTTTTGCTGATTGCATTTGCAAACCCGCTTTTGAATCACAGAGGTGTGACAAGACTTGTGAAAATCATGAACCAATGGGTGACTCTGGAAGCGTTGTGTTATGGAATCACGGCGGGACTGTCTTTGGCTGCGCTGATTTTATGGTTTGGATGTTATCAGGAAGTGATCACCAGTGATAAATTTCTCTATCTGTTTGGAAAGGCGGCACCTGGAACTGCATTATTGATTTCCATGGCACTGAATCTGGTGCCGAAGCTGGAACAGGAGTTGCAGCAGATCCGGGAAGGACAGGAGATGCTGTATCCGGATAAACCGGGGCATATGGAAAAGATACGAAAGGCCATCCGTCATGTATCAACACTATTGGGATGGAGCCTGGAGAATACGGTGGAGCAGGTAGATTCTATGAAAGCCAGAGGATATGGGCTTCGGAGAAGGACAACCTTTCATCTGTTCCGGTTTGAATCCGGAGACCGAAAATTTATGCTGCTTTTATTGCTTTTAGGAGGAAGCTGCATTGCGGGGCGTTGTCTTGGCTATGGAACCATGGAATTTTATCCAAGAATGGACAGCATTGTGAATGGTGCAGGGGATATTTTATTTTATCTGGTATTTATGGCATTCATGTGGCTGCCGGGACTGATGGAATGGAAGGAGGAATTGTTATGGCGCTCTTACGATTTGAATCTGTAAGCTTCCGTTATCCGGATGCGGAAACGAACGCATTAGAGGCGCTTTCTTTTTCAATAGAAAAGGGAGAATATGTGGTTGTATGCGGAGAGTCGGGCTGCGGAAAGACCACGCTCCTCAGAATGACAAAATCAGAGCTTCGACCTGTCGGACAGGGAGAAGGTACGGTATATTATAAAGATAAACCAGTGCAGCAGCTTAATGCGGAACAAAGTGCATTTAAAATAGGATTCGTGCAGCAGAATCCGGATAATCAGATTGTCACAGACTATGTATGGCATGAGCTGGCATTTGGACTGGAAAATATGGCACTTCCGGTGCAGGATATCAGACGGCGGGTCAGTGAGATGGCAAGTTTCTTTGGAATGGAAGAATGGTTTCACAAGAAGACCTGTCAGTTGTCAGGTGGCCAGAAACAGATGCTGAATCTGGCGGCGGTTATGGCCATGGATCCGGAGGTGCTGATTCTGGATGAACCGACCAGTATGCTGGATCCGCTGGCGGCGGCGAACTTATTGGGAATGGTACGGCGGATTAACCGGGAACTGGGGGTGGCGGTGCTGATCTGTGAGCATCGGCTGGAAGAGGTGTTTCAGACCGCAGATCAGATCCTGTTAATGAAAAGAGGAAAAATACTGTGGAAAGATACACCGGAACGGATTGCAGAACATTTACAGCAGGATCCGGACAGCTCCAGAATCTACTACGGACTCCCGGGGGCGGTGCGAATCTTCGGTGAATTGAGAAAGCAGGGCATATACCCGGAGGGGAAAAAACTTCCGCTGAATATCCGGGATGCGAGAAATGCCCTTGCAGAGTTACGGACAGACGGTCAGTATGTGATCAGAACATTGGAGAAAGAGAAAAAAGATAACACAGAGCAAAATGTCATAGAAGCAAAGGAACTTTGGTTCCGTTATGAGAAAAATGCGCCGGATATTCTGCGCAGCATGGATTTTCAGTTAAAAAAAGGCGAAATATTTACACTGCTGGGCGGCAATGGAGCCGGAAAAAGTACTTTTCTGAAGTTGGCTGCCGGATTATTACGTCCGCAGAGGGGAAAAGTAAAGACTTCAGAAGGCATGCGGCTCGCCATGCTGCCTCAGAGTCCCCAGGCATTATTTCACTATGATACGGTCTGGGAGGAATTTCTGGAAAGTGCGGTGGCAGGCTGGAAGGAGGAGGCTGCTAGACAGAAAGCAGAAGAGATGGCAGCTTTTCTGGAACTGGATGGAAAGAAGTTTTCTCATCCCTATGATTTAAGCGGTGGGGAGATGCAGCGGGCAGCGGTAGGAAAGCTGCTTTTGCAGCGGGCCGATATTCTTCTCATGGACGAACCTACCAAAGGACTGGATGCGTATCTGAAGCAGTCGCTGGCGGAAATGCTCAGAAAGCTTGCGGATCAGAAATTGTCCATTCTTATGGTGACTCATGATCTGGAATTTGCAGCATCCTATGCAGACCGGTGTGGACTTTTATTTGACGGACAACTCATATCGGAAGATGAACCTCATGGGTTTTTCTCTGGCAACCGATTTTATACGACGGCAGCCGGATTGATTGCCGGGGATCGGATTGAAAAAGTCATTACCTGCGGGGAGGTGATCGCAGCATGTCAGAATGCAGAATAAGGAAAAAGAGAAGCAGAATTGCCGCATGGGGAATTACCTTTCTGCTTCCACTGCTTCTGGTGTTCTACAGCTGGTTTATGGAACATAGGCCGCGACTTCATGATCCTAAGGAATGGAATCTGCAAGATACATTGATTCAGAATTCAGACCTTCTGATGGCAGCGGTATTTCTGGTATTATCTCTGTTACCATTTTATCTGATGTTTGACCGCAGAAAAGCCCAAGCCAGGGACCTGGTGCCCATTGCGCTGATGGCCGCCATGTGTGTGGTGGGGAGGACGGCATTTTCCATTGTGCCGCTGCCAAATTTTAAGCCAGTGACAGCGATTGTCATGATTACGGGGATTGCCTTTGGTCCGGAGGCGGGGTATCTGACCGGAGCGCTGGCAGCTCTTTTGAGCAATTTCCTTTTTGGACAGGGACCCTGGACGCCCTGGCAGATGTTTAGCTGGGGAATCGTGGGATTTTTGACCGGAACCTTGTACCGGACCGGAATCTTTGGAACGGTGGGACAGGCGGCTACTGATGAAGAAGGAAAGAGAAAAAAGCCGATATTGCTGTGCGTGGCTGGATTTCTCTTCAGCGTTTTGTACGGCTGGATTATGAACCTCCAGTATATTCTGGGGTATGTGCGTCCGTTCAGTCTGCAGGCAGTGGCTGCTTCTTATCTGTCCAGCGCATGGTTTGATATCAGCCATGGTATCTGTACGGCATTAGTGCTCTGGGTGGCGGCGGAACCTTGGGTGAGAAAGTTAAGTAGAATCAAACGCAAGTTTGGTCTGGATGGAGAGGAGTATGTATGGGGAAAAAAATAAAACAGCTGTTGCTGGCAGTTTTGCTTTGCTTTCTCATGACGGGATGCGGATATGGAGGAAACAGCGGAGAGACTTATAGGGTTCAAATATCCATTCGCTGCGATAACGCAGTAGCAAAAGGACTTTGTGAACAGAAGAAATGGAAAGGCATTCTGCCGGAAGATGGGGTGATCCTGCCGGATACGGAAGTGGAAGTACAGGAAGGAGACACTGTTTTTGACCTGCTCTGTAAAATCCGTGATGAGGAAGGTATTCAGATGGAATATAATGGGGGCAAAGGGACAGAGTACATTGAAGGAATCGGAAACCTGTATGAATTTGACGGAGGCCGTTGGAGTGGCTGGATGTATAGCGTCAATGGTGAATACCAGAATATGGGATGTGGCAAGTGCAAGCTGGCCGATGGAGATGTGGTCCGCTGGGATTATACCTGTGATCTGGGCCTGGATCTCGATGCAGATATGCCGGGAGCACAGGAGTGGATGGATACGCATGAGTAACAGGAAAGGTGGAAGGCGCAGTGAAATTTCAGATGAACATAACAACGTCTTATGACGATGTATGCAGATTTTTTTCTGCAGATGATCTGAAGAGCTTTTATAAAAGCCATGGGTGTGACGGACTGGAGGTCATGCCGTTAGACAATTATGATCCGGCAGATCTGGAACACCCCATACCACCGGAAGAGTGTAGCCTGATTCGGTCGTCCATGGTGCGAGGCGTGCATTGCTGCTGCCTGGGAGACTGGATGGACAAAGACCGGGAAGAATTGATCCGCCATTACCGGAAGGATCTGGACTAT
Source organism: Hominiventricola sp. (assembly GCF_057604405.1). Taxonomy (NCBI): domain Bacteria; kingdom Bacillati; phylum Bacillota; class Clostridia; order Lachnospirales; family Lachnospiraceae; genus Hominiventricola; species Hominiventricola sp. The sequence continues at coordinate 71,262 of NZ_DBLYVB010000006.1, read as the reverse complement.
GCGAAATGGATGGGAGCAGAGTATGTGGTTTTTCATGTGGTGCAGGTCAATGACGAGGAAGGATTTACATACGTCATGCAGCATGAAGACCGGGAAGTGTTGACAGCAGCGGCATCCTTTATCAATGAACTTCTGGAGGGACAGGATTACGACTTCTGGTTTCTCATGGAGAACTTATGGTGGCCGGGACTTAACTTCCTTTCACCGGAAGATACCCGTTATCTGTTGGAACGGGTACATTATGAGAAGAAAGGATTTATGCTGGATACAGGACATTTCCTGCACACCAATCTGGATCTGAAGACTCAGGAAGAAGGCGTGGACTATTTGAACCAGATGCTGGATGCGCATGGAGATCTGGTTTCATATATCAAAGGTATTCATCTGCAGCAGTCCCTGACGGGAGATTATGTCAAAGAGTGGCTGAGTACCCGCCATGAACTGCCGGAAGATCCGTCGGAACGGTTCTGCAAGGTATATGAACATATTTTCAAAATTGATAAGCATGAACCTTTTACTGCAGAAGGGGTACCTGCCATGGTACAGCGGATACAGCCGTTATATGTGACCTATGAATATATTACAAGGAGCAGGGAAGAACTGGGAAAATATTTGGATCAGGGAAAAATTTTGTTAATGGATTGTCAAAAAAATAAGAATGTGCTATAACCTGACTTTTGCAGCTAAATGGATATAAAAAACCCGCCAAACCCAGTAAATACAGGGCTTAAGGAAATGTGCTTCGATATGTTCTTTTGTCCAGACATACACGGGTCTGGCTTCCATTTCGCTGGTTAAGAGCATGTAGTTTTTTCTTTCTGATTGTCCAATTAAAAAGAATTCAGCCTCTTGATTGCACAGGCTGAATGTGTTATATTGATAACAATGATTTGCAGTCTGCGTATTAACAGAGCAGGTAAAGGAGAATCCCGTGAGAATCGGGGGGGGGGGTTACGACGCTGTAAGCATGTTACGGACATGGGAAAGTAATTTGTAAAATGTTCGCACCATGTGACTCAGACATCTGCTGCGGAACATTGGAATAACAATTATATATTCTTTAAGAGCACGATAAGACGGGTGCAGGTAAGGAGACTTACTTGCATCCTTTTTTTGTGCCATTACATAAATGGGAGACAGAAATCTATATAACAAGGAGGAAGAGATGAAAAAGCGTATTACATCTATGTTTTTGGTACTGCTGATGGTGCTGAGTCTTATGCCGGCAACGGTACAGGCAAGTCCGGCATCCAGTGGAAGCGGAACCAAAGATGATCCGTATCTGATCGCCACCGCACAGGATCTGGTGGATTTCAGAAATGAGGTCAATGCATCAAAGAAGAAGTCAACATCCACGCTGTGTGCGAAACTGACAAAGGATATTGATTTAAGCAATCTGGAAGGCGACTGGGAGCCAATCGGCAAAGCAACCAATACTTATAATGACTATGTGACATATGGCGGTACTTTTGATGGTGACGGTCATACGATCTCCGGTCTTTCTATCAATGCCACTACTGCTTATCAGGGATTGTTTGGCTATGTAAAAGGCGGAGAGATCAAAGACCTGACGGTGGCCGGAAGTGTGACCACATCAACCAAATCTTCCGCATATGCGGCAGGTATCGTGGGTTATGGATCTCCGGTCACCATAGAGAACTGTGTGAATCAGGCAACGGTTACGGCAACACAGAAAGGAAATATTGCAGGAATTGTCGGATATACAAGTACGACAGGAAGCAGTATCAGTGGCTGTACGAATCAGGGAGCAGTCAGCGGTGCAGGAGATTATGTGGGAGGCATTGTTGGAGCAGCCAATAATACAGTGATAGAGAATTGTATAAACAGTGCAGAGATTGTGGAAACTGGTAAGCCAGGTGGATATAACTATTGCGTGGGAGGTATCGCAGGTGCAATTAACAGTTCCTCTTCTATTGAACGCAGTGGAAATACAGGAAAGATTACCAGTACTCTCAAACGTACCGGAGGTGTGGTAGGAAGTGCGGCTGGTACAGTTCAGTCCTGCTTTAATACTGGTGATGTGACGGGTATCTATTCCCTGGGAGGTATTGCAGGAGGCTGTGCGTCATCCAATACGAAGATAACAGATTGTTATAATTGGGGAAAAGTAGAGAGCCTGACACCAGCCAGTACATTTAGTGATACAGCAACAAAAGGAGTTGGAGGTGTTGTTGGAGATCCTTGTTCCGCTTCCAATAGTGGGAGTATACTGACCAATTGTTATAATGCAGGAACAATTGTAAATAAATCTACAATTGCAGACATTGTTTCGGGTGGTGTAGTAGGAAGCAGCTCTGGGAACAGTTATTCAGGAATGAAAACCAATCTCATCACGGCCCAAAACTGCTACTATTTATCCGCAGATGGTCTGAACGGCGATGGCGCCAATGCAGATGCGTCAGGCATCACTGCGAAGACGGCAGATGAGTTAAAAGCATCTAACATGGCAAGTCTGCTGGGTGGTTCTTATATTTCTCAGACGGACAACTATCCGATCCTCGGATGGCAGGATCCGGATGCAGAATATACGGTAACATTTGATGTCACTCCAAAGGATGCAAAGCTTACAGTTAAACAGAACGATACAGAGATCTCTCCGAAAGAGGATGGAAGCTACGCACTGAAAAATGGTACCTATACATATGAAGTGTCAGCTCCTGAATGTCAGACTGAGACCGGCAGCTTTACCGTTGCTTATGGTGGACAGACAATTACAGTCGCATTAAAAGAAGCACTCTATGATGTGGTATTTACGACGGTTCCTGCAGATGCGGAACTGACGGTGGCTGGACGGACTCCGGAGGCAGATGGACGGACCTACCGCCTGCCCAAATCCGGTAATCCTTACAGCTATACATTGAAAGCGTTTGGATATGAAGAGAAGACAGGCAGCTTCTCGGTGACTGGCGATAAAGCAGCGGATGCACAGAGTATCACCATGACAGAGCTTGCAAAGCAGAAGGTGACATTTGGTAATATTACTGCGGCTGATGGCAAAGAGATCACACCGGTGATCACAGTGACCTGTCAGGAGTGGCCGGGTGAGAATCTGCAGGCACAGGCAGATGGAAGCTACGCACTTCCGGCAGGAACTTATAATTATGTCATCTCCTGTTCCGGGTATAAATCTGTCAAGAACAGCTTTACCGTAGAGAATCAGGCAGTACAGATCCAGGCATATACACTGGAGGTGCAGACTGCATGGGACGGAGAGAATTATACGGAGCCGCAGAAGAATGAAAGCGGAGCATATCTCATCGGTTCCCCGGATGAACTCATGTGGTTTGATGAACATGCCAAGATGACGGACTCCGCAGTGCTGACGGCTGATATTACGATCAATGAAGATGTGAATGCAGGAGCAACCGAACTTTATAAATGGACGCCCATTGGATGGTATAAGAGCTATGATTCATCTGCTAAATATATGGGTACATTTGACGGTGATGGACATACCATTTCCGGTCTCTATGTTTCTATGACCGGATCAGGTTATACATCGAATTATGTAGGATTGTTCGGATATGCCGGAACGGACAGTAAGATCAGCAACCTTACGATAACGGACAGTAAGATCGAGGCGTCCGGATCTTATCGTGGAAATAATGTAGGAGCGATTGCAGGTAATGCCTATGACATAGAGAACTGCCATGTGACGGACAGTGTAACCGTTACGGGAAGCAATTATGTTGGAGGTGTAGCAGGTTCTGTAGATAACTCAATTACAGCATCTTCCAATGCAGGCACTGTTACAGCAACAGCAAATAGAGCTGGTGGTGTGACGGGAAGAGTTCAGTCCAACAAGACGACTGCCATGACCGAATGCTATAACAGCGGATCCGTGAAAGGAGCTTCTCTCGTTGGCGGACTTGTGGGCGACCTTTATAATGGTGGAACTATCAGTGACTGTTACAATACAGGTACCGTAACTGCTACTACCGGTGTGGCGGGTGGTCTGACCGGAAATTTCCGTTCAGGAGTTATAAAAAATGCTTACACCAGCATCATGCCATCAGCGGCAAATGCAGGAAGTGTGGCAGGAAAGCTGGAATGGGCAAGTGGACAGAAGACTTTAGATCAGGTCTTCGTTCTACAGAGTGAGTTAAATACGGTAGGAAATCTTAACAGCTGTACTATCCAGACCGGTGATGCAAAACCGAAGACAGCAGAAGAGCTAAAAGCACTGGCAGACACTCTGGGAGACAAGTTTGCAGAAGACAGCGAGAATAGTAATCAGGGCTATCCGATCCTCAAGTGGCAGGCAGGAAGCGACGAACCGGATCCGGATCAGCCGGTCGTAGATCCGGCTGGCTGGGATGGTCATACAGCCACACAGCCTGCACAGGAGAATGGCATCTACCAGATCTCCACAGCGGCTGAACTGAAGTGGTTTGCAGATACAGCAAAGGCGACAACAAACATCCAAGGTGTGTTGAAGATTGATGTGGATCTGAATCATCAGGCATGGACACCGATCGGCGGAACCACGTCGGACAGCGCATTTGCCGGAATCCTTGACGGTGCAGGCTATACAGTGAAGAACCTGTACTGCAAGACCAATGGTGAAGCAGGTCTCTTTGCATGGAATAAAGGTACGATCAAGAACCTGAAAGTAACCGGAAAAGTGATCAGCGGAGACTGTGCAGCAGCCATTGCGTCTCAGAATCAGGGAACCATTGAGAACTGTATTGCTGATGCAGCAGTAACTGGTGGAAATTATACAGCCGGTATTACCGGAGAAAATAACGGAATCATTACCAGCTGTACCAACCAGGGTGCAGTCAGCGGTGCCCAGTATGTGGGTGGAATTGCTGGAGAGAACACAGCATCGAAGAACAGTACAGCAAAGATCTCCGGCTGCATCAATACAGGTATGATCCGTGCAACCGGATATATGGCGGGCGGCATCGCTGGAAATAATGATGGATATGGAGAAAATTTTGCCGCAGCATTGATCGAAAATGTGGCAAATAGCGGTCATATTATCAATACAGACGCCACCATGCGCAGTTACGCCGGTGGTTGTGTAGGACGTAATAACGGAAAAGTTGACAAGCTGTACAACAGTGGCAGTGTGGAAAGCATGGGCGGCTGTGTAGGCGGTACCCTCGGACTGAATGTTACGAAAGCTGAGAAGAGCAATCTGTACAACATCGGAGATGTGACCGGCGGAGACTTTGAAGATGACGGTTATCCGACCGACAATCAGGTAAGCTCTGAATCAGAACTTGCCCAGGCAAAAAATCAGATGACCGAGGTGCTCACACGTCTTGGCAGTAAAGAAGCCATCAGCGGAACCCTTTCCATCAATGGAACTGCTGAAGTAGAGGCGACAGTGACTGCTCAGTACACCGGAGATCAGACTGGTCTGATCTATATCTGGTACTACAGCTATGGTGAAAACGATGATGTAGTTCTGGCGATCACAGAGAAACCGGAGTACAAGATTCCGCAGAATATGGCAGGAAGAAAGCTTCGGGTCAAAGCACTCTGTGCAGATGCATCAGGAGTGCTGAAGGCAGAGACAGAAAGTGCAGTGAAAGGTCTGACTGGTTCTCTGAAGATCGAAGGAGCACCGGTAGTCGGAAGAACACTGACAGCAGTATTCAAATCTTCTGACAGCGTACCTGTAAAATATCAGTGGTATCAGGAGGGCAAGACCCCGATCGAAGGAGCGACCGGCGAGACTTATACCGTGACAGCGGCAGATCAGGGTAAAGTCCTGACTGTGCGCGTTACCAGCGATCAAGTGGCAGGTATGCTCGAGGCCTCCACAAAGACAGTCACCACAGCAGCAGATGCAGATATGTGGGAAAGTGCTCAGTGCACTGAGCCTGCCAATGTAGGCGGTGTCTACATGATCGGGACTGAGAAGGAACTGCATTGGTTTGCCAGCGAGGTGAATGGAGGCAATACGGCGATCAGCGGTAAGCTGCTGAACGATATTAAACTTACTACAGACAACTGGTATCCCATTGGCCGTAGTGGTCATGCATATGCAGGTACCTTTGATGGCAATGGAAAACATATTACGAATCTGAAGATCACATCTGCGAAAGATGAGACCGGATTCTTCGGATTGATCGCAGGCGGAGGAAAAGTTAAGAGCCTGAATCTGTCAGGTACTGTCACAGTTACCGGTGATGGATCCCAGACCGGTGGAATTGCCGGTGCTATGGAAGATGTAGAGAAAGCTTCAAGCATCACAGACTGCAGCTTTTCAGGAAGTGTCAGCGGCAATATCCAGGTTGGAGGAATCGTGGGCTGTGTGGGTCTCCATAACAATGTGGAGCGCTGCAGCAATACGGCGGCAGTTAGTGGAAAAGAGTTGATCGGTGGAATCGCCGGAGCGAACTCTTATGGAAATATCCGTTATTGCCGTAATACAGGAACAGTTGGAAATGATAAGGCAGAACAGGTTGGAGGAATTGTCGGAGAACATCAGAATTATGCGGAACTGATTGGTTCTTACAATACAGGAGCTGTCAGCGGAGCAGATTATATCGGTGGAATCGCAGGTAATGTCTATGTGGCATCCATGCCGCTGGGCTGTTATAATGTGGGAACAGTAAGTAGTGGTATGCATTGCGGCGGCGCAGTGGGAAGCTTTGGCGGAGATGATTATATCACGATCAAGAAGGGAAGCTTCTATCAGGGACCGCTCTCTGCGGCATATCAGGCAAATGGTGCGAAGATGCGGAGCGCAGAGGATATGAAGAAAGAGTCCTTCGTATCGGAACTGAATGCGGATGCATATGTGACCTGTTATACAAAAGACACGCAGAATAAGAACAACGGATATCCGATCCTGACATGGGAAGTAGATGGATTCCAGGTTACATTTGATGCGAACGGCGGCGACTGTGATATCACAAATGTGAATGTAGCAGTGAATGGTTCTCTCAATGAACTTCCGACTCCATATCGATGGAATTATAAGTTTGACGGCTGGTTTACAGAAAAAGATGGTGGAGAAGCCATTACAACTGAGACGAAATTCAAGGCAGATACCGTTCTCTATGCGCACTGGACACTGATTCGTCCGTCAACTGGAGAACAGAACAAAAAGACCGTGTATTTTTCACTTTCACTTGATGGAAAGTATGTAACTGGAAATGATGCAGACAGCACATTACTTGCAATGGTTCCGGTGGATGTGGAATATTTTGACCTCTCTGCATATGATCTGCAGAAGTATATGATAACTGAAAATGGCGCACCGGTGGAGCAGCCGACTGTACTGCATCTGATGATCCAGATGCTGGAAAAATATTATCTGAGTGATGGATCAAGAGTGACGAACAATTCTTCTGCAATGACAGTTACAGGTGGATTCAGTCATATGTATTTCCAGAAATTCTGGGGACACGGTGAAAACCTGACCTATTTCCTGAATCATCAGTATCCGCTGATGAAGCCGGGTATGGGTGCTACGGCAGATTATATGACCCTGGAAGATGGTGATGTAATTGATGTTGCCATGTACAGTAATCAGAATTTCTACAAAGATGCCAATGCCGGATTCCCGTATTTCACTTTGACAGACGGTACGGCAGCAGAGCAGATGGAGATGACAGCAAGCGAACCCAGGAAAGTAGTGCTTCGCCGTGGCTGGGCGAATATGAACACAGGTGAGCCGACAGATATGACGGTTGCCGGTGCAAAGGTGTACTATACAACAGACCCGTCATTACCAAAAGAGCAGTGGACCGAGATGGGTACGACAAGAGATGATGGAAGCATTATCTGCAGATTCCCAGATGCAGGAACCCAGTATCTGATGGTGGAAGGAACGGATGTGAGTGCTCCGGCCATCTGTAAAGTGATGGTACAGCCAGGGGCAGAGCAGCTTCCGGATCAAGGATATGCACTCTCTGTATCAGGAGGCAGTGCAAGCCTTCCGATTGGAGATGATGTACAGGCAGTGATCACAGTTAAGAGTAAGGATGAGACCACTTACAATGCGTATGATCTGACAGTGACCTATGATCCTGCGGTACTGACTTATAAGGGAATCAATGATGCCAATGTTTCCAATCTGAAGGTGACAGACGATGGATCTGGAACACTGAGGATCACTGGCTATGGAGAAGACCGTACCGTTGGCATCGATAGTATCTTATTGACATTTACCGGAAATGCAGCAGGTGAGAGTAATATCACTGTCACAGCAGCAAAGATCGATAAGAGCGAACATGCCACCACCGCAGATGCTCCGAATGCACAGATTCTGAATGATTCCTGTAAAGTGACGGTGGAAAATATCCATAAAGTGACTCTGGTAGGAGAGATCCATGGTGACTCCACGGTAAAAGACGGAACGGATTACCGGATCAATCTGAACGACCAGCATTATGATTATGAGATCACGGCTCAGATGAATGGACAGAACGTGACGGCTGAGAAGAAGACGGATACCAATGGAGAGATTTATTACAACATCGGCAATGTAACCGGCGATCTGAATGTGACAGCCACCAGAACACCGAAGACCTATACGATAACCACAGATGGAACCGGAAAAGAAGATCTGACAGCAGCAGGATCGGCTACTTATCTTCAGGATTACACCTTTACGGTAGATAAGAAATATGGTTACACCTACCTTGTGACCGTGAAGAAAAATGGGGAAGACTGCCCGGTAAGTATGGATGCAGACCAGAAGACCTATACCATCGCAGGAATCAATGTGACTGGTGATATCCAGATCACTGTGAGCAAAGAGGTAGACATGTCTACCAGAACAAAGATCAACTTCACAGGCAATGGCTCTGGTAACGTGACCGGCGGAACAACTCAGCTGGCCATGAAAAATCAGGAATTTATCTTTGAGATGACAGCAACGGATGTGTATGAATACATCCTGAAGCTGGAAGACGGAACAGTCCTGATTCCGGAGGCAGACGGCAAGACCTACAAGATCCCGGCTTCGAAAGTGACTGGTGAAGAACTGAACGTTACCGCTGAGCGGAAAGGTATTATTACACAGACGGTCAGCAAGTATCTGGATCTGGGAGACGAGAAGGCGATCTGGTTGGTAACGGCTTCTGGTGCAGTGGACGATGGAAATATCCTGACCTATGACACGCACAGCATGTACTGGTCCACGAACTACCAGGCATATGCATATCTGCTGATCTCTGATAAGAGCCAGAGTGAAGTAGAGGCAGAAGCAGCTGGTAAGGTACAGGAAGCTGCAGGAACAAAGCAGACCCTTGCATATGACTATGACGTGAACGGTACTGGAACAGTGAGTATCAATGATGTCCAGCTCATCTACAATATGTACAATGCTATGTATGAGAATTTTGACATGGCTACCATGGAAAAATTCCTGAATGCAGATGTGAACAATGACCGCAAGGTCAATGTACTGGATGCAAGCCAGGCAGTACAGGAGATGATCAAGAGAAATAAGTAGTGACAAAAATATCGCGGATGCCAATTGGTGTCCGCGATATTTTTGTTGTGAATCTGATTATAAAGGTAATTTTTCCTTTGTATGTCTGGACAAAAGAACATATCGAAGCACATTTCCTTAAGCCCTGTATTTACTAGGTTTGGCGGGTTTTTTATATCCATTTAGCTGCAAAAGTCAGGCGGATACAGCCGTTGTATGTGACCTATGAATATATTACAAGGAGCAGGGAAGAACTGGGAAAATATTTGGATCGGGGAAAAATTTTGTTAATGGATTGTCAAAAAAATAAGAATGTGCTATAGTGAAATTGTGCATTACAGTCTGCGTTGTTTTGATGAAAACAATGGACAGGAAAAGACAACCCTGTGAGATTCAGGGAGGAATGCGTCGCTGTAATTGTTCGATAAAGTGTGTCGAACATAACTCAGACATCTGCTGTAAAGTACTTTGGTTACAATTGAATTGATTTTCATTTTTATGACGGACAGTAAGACAGACGGCTGCAGAGTATTCTGCAGCTGTTTTTTTGTCGTATAGGAACGGCAATAGAAAAACTTATCTTGGGAGGAACTATGAAGAGTAAAACAATAGCAAAAGTAGGTGCATTTTTGACAGCATTTACTGTTTTTGCGGGAAGTATGCTGCCGGTGTATGCAGCAAGTGTGGACGAAACAGACTCCACGGAGGAAAGTACGGCTGCAGCAGCGGAAGGAGACGAGGAAAGTTTTCTTTTCCAGCTGGAAGTAGATGGAAAAGATACGGTCAATGTGAATCCCGGCGATGTGATTACGGTTTCCTTTACCCTGAAGCGGACAGATGCAGAGGAAGCATATACCATGTATGCCATGCAGGATGAGATTGCTTATGACAGTAATTTCTTTGAATTGGTAGATGGAAGTGCATTGGTGACCAACGGTATTGAGACCAGAGATCTTGCCATGAGAGATAACATGAGAAAGTTCTATATGAACTATGTTTCCATGAGCGGCGGTGATAGCTGGCAGCCAAGCATTTTGATTGGAACCTTTCAGCTGAAAGTCACCGGAACGGAAGGGAGCTCCACGATTTCCAATGAAGACTGCCTGGTATCCTATCAGGACGGTTCCGGTTCTTATCCGTCCGAGACCAAAGATGTGACGGTCGTTGTCAGCACAGACTGCAAGGTTCACTATGAAACCAATGGCGGAAGCGCAGTGGATGATGTGACGGCGGTGCTGGGAGAGAAGCTGCAGAAACCGGAGGATCCGGTGCGGGAGGGTTATTATCTGGAAGCATGGTGTACCGATATGGACCTGAACAATGCATGGGATTTCTCAGAAGATACAGTTAAAGGAAACATGACCCTTTATGCAAAATGGGCAGAGGGCGAACCGCAGAGCGAGTCGCAGACAGGCCAGTACGGAATCATTGTTGTTATTGTGATTTTGGCGGCTGCCGCAGGCGGTGCGGTATGGTATCGTAAAAAGAAACAGTCATAAATAAACTTTACAGTCTGCGTTGCCTTGGGAAAAGGTAATCTGCAGGAAAAGAGAACCCTGTGAGATTCAGGGAGGAATGCGTCGCTGTAATTGTCCGACAGAAGAACGGACATAACTCAGATATCTGCTGTGAAGGATACAAATTACAATTATATTTTCATTTTTTTTTAGGCGAACAGCAGGACGGCTGCAGAGAAATCTGCAGTCGTTTTTGTGTCACAAAATTAAGAAAACATTCCACAGTAAGTGGATTGTAATAAAAAATGAAGAGAGGGAAAAGGAAAAAATGAGAAAAAGAATCTTTTCTTTTGTTCTCGCGTTACTGGTGATGTTGAGCATCATGCCGGTCGGTGCCATGGCAGCAGAAGGTGCTGGATGGAATGGCACTTCGTATAAGGTACCGGAAACGGATGGGGACGGTGTGTATCTGATTGACAGTGCGGAGAAATTGTTTTGGTTTGCAAAACAAACCAGGTTAACTGCCACAAAAGGAATTTCCGGCAGACTGATATCAGATATCGATCTGAATAATCAGAACTGGCAGAACAAAGAGATGGGTGGTAACGGTATTACCTCCAGGGCAACAGGATATGCAGGAACTTTTGATGGCGATGGACATACCATCAGTGGTTTCTATATGAAAAAAGCAGCAACCTATTCGTCCAATGGGGTAGGTTTATTTGGACTTGTTACCAATGGTACGATAAAAAATCTGACTGTGGAAGGAAAGATTGAGTATACACTTACCAACAGCAACAGTGGTAATAGAGTAGGCGGTGTTGCAGGTGTGGTAAGAAACGGTACCATTGAGAATGTTGTGAGTAACGTAGAGATGGTGATCACAAACGATACGTCCAAACGTGCTCAGTGGGTGTCCGGCGGTATTGTGGGAGAAACCACCGGCGCTACGATTAAGAACTGTAAGAATCTGGGCAATATTACAGGCGGAAGAAGTACCGGTGGCGTTTGCGGTGATGCCGGTGTAGGTACAACCGTTGAGAACTGTCTGAATTCCGGAAATATCAATTCTCTGTATGGTATGGCAGGAGGAGTTGTATCCAAAGGTGCAGAAACGGTTATTGAAAGCTGCGTCAATGTAGGAAATATTTCAGGTGCAAGCGGTGCTGCTGGAATTGCGTATGAAAATATATATAAAACGACTGGGAAGACTGTTACCAGAAACTGTTATAATACAGGAGATATTCTTTTACGGCGTGAAGATACAGGAAATATTTATGTCGGTGGAGTCTTAGGAAGAAGTTATGGCTCATCAAAGGATTCAACTGTTATTGCCACTATTGAAAACTGTTATAATGCTGGAACTGTGAGTACCGAGGGAACAAAAGGATTTCTCTATGCTGGTGCAATCAGTGGATACTTTTCAAAGGTTGAGACAAAGAATCTTTATTATTTAAGAGGCTGCGGAGCAGTTGGTATTGGAAATGGAACAATTGCGGATACGACTACAGCAGTAGCAAAAAGTGAGGATGAACTGAAATCTTCCGAGATGCTGACTACTCTTGGTGAGGCATTCAAAGCTGACACCGAAAATATCAATCAGGGCTATCCAATTCTTGCATGGCAGACGGCTGGCAGTTCCGCCAGTGCATATACCATTTCCGCCAGCGCAGACAGCAATGTTGGCATTGGCAAAGATGTAGAAGTGACATTGTCACTGACGCACAAGACAGAAGCTGCATATAATGCATATTTCCTTACGGTGCAGTATGATGCGGAAAAGCTGACGTACAAAGGAATCAATACCGATGCTGCCGTAACGGATGAAAATGGAATTCTCACCATTACGGGCAGTGGAACGGACAGAGCCTGTGAGACTGACAATCTGGTTCTTACCTTTACCGGAAAGGCAATGGGAAGTGCCAATGTGGAAATCACGTCTGCAAAGATTGATAAATCGGCAGATGCTACAGCTGATACGGCACAGTCCGCAAACCTTAAGTCCTATAAAGTAACCATGCAGGTAGAACCGGCTCAGGAAGATGGTGTCTATCTGATCAGCAATGCAGAACAGTTGAAGTGGTTTGCAAAGAAGAGCAGAGTAAGCGGAAATGAGGGAATTTCTGCCAGACTGACAGCAGATATTAATCTTAATAATGAGAACTGGTCGGGCAATGAATTCGGAGGTACCAGCGGTTACGGTACCGGATATAGAGGAACTTTTGATGGCGATGGCCATACCATCAGCGGTTATTATTATGAACGCGCAATCCAAAAGAATTCTACGACTCATATGGGAATGTTCGGGTATGTCGTAAAAGGTACGGTTAAGAATCTGATCCTGGATGGACAGATGGTACTGGACGCGTCCCAGGCAACAGAAAAGCTTTCCCTCTATTATATGGGTGGTGTTATCAGTGAAGTAGATGGAGGCACCATTGAAAATGTAATCAATGATGTGGATATCACTGTGAAGAATGATGCCAATGGATATGCAAGAGGAAAAGTCGGAGGCGTTGTAGCTAATGCGAGCTTCTGCTCTGAGAAAGATCCGAATGGCGGAGATCCGACCATTACCAATACGGTGATCAGCAATTGCGAAAACAGAGGAAGCATCAGCGGCAGTGGATATGCTGGAGGTATCTGCTGGAAGCTTGGTCATGGTGCGACGATCAGAAACTGTATCAATACTGGAACGATTACTTCTTATGGCTCTGCCGGGGGAGTTCTCGAAAGCGGAGAAGGTGGTACGGTCGAGAATTGTGTGAATACTGGAAACATTTCCGGTGAAAACATGGCAGCCGGAATTGCAGCTGGTTTTACATATGGACGGAGTACCCATGCAGAGAATGTGGGTTCCTGGCAGGGAATTCTCAGAAACTGCTACAATACAGGAGATGTGACTGTACGTTGTGAGGGAAACAATACAACGGTACTTGCCGGAGGAATTACCGGAAGATGCAGCGGTTCTTCAAGCAATAATATCTTTAGCAGCATTGAAAACTGCTATAACACAGGTAATGTAACTTCAGGAAAAACGGGAGACCGTATCTGGGTAGGTGCGATTTCCGGGAATCTTGTAGAGGTGAAACCTGCAACGAATCTGTATTACCTGGATGGCACTGCTGAAAAAGGAATTGGCGATGTAATCAGTGCAGATAAAAATGCAGCAGAAGTAAAGACAACGAATCAGCTGAAATCTCCGGCTCTCAGAACTGCTCTGGGAGATGCATTTAAGAGAGATCTTGGAAAGATCAATAACGGTTATCCGGTTCTTACATGGCAGATTTCTGAAGGTCCGGATGAACCGGATATTCCGGAGACAGATGCATACACAATCTCCGCAAGTAAGAACAGCGAGATTACGCTTGGTGAAGATGCGGAAGTGACTCTGACAGTAACCCATAATGAGGAGACTGTTTACAATGCATACTTTATTAATGTAACCTATGATGCTGAAAAGCTGATTTATAAAGGAATCAACACAGAGGCCACTGTAAAAGATGAAAATGGTACTCTGACCATTGCAGGCTACGGTGATCCGAGAACCTGCGGAACGGATCATGTGGTTCTCACCTTTACAGGGAAGACTTCCGGAGAAGCAAAAGTCAATGTAACTTCTGCAAAAATTGACAAGTCACTGAGTGCTGCCATTCATGATGCACCGGATGCTTTGATTGAGACATCTGAAGTAACTATTTCTGTTGGCGGATATCGCGTTTCTCTTGATGAGAATTTTGTTGGAAATGACACTGTAATGCCGGGTGTTGATTATACATTTGCTGCCGCAGATCCTCATTATAATTATACCGTCGATGCAAAGATGGGAGACGGAACAGCGGATGTGAAAGATAATGGAGATGGTACTTTCACCATCAGTAATGTTACCGGAAATCTGAACATTAAGGCAGCATCCAAGACTCCAAAGACTTACACAGTTACCGTGGAAGGAGACGGAGCAGCGGATGTAACAGCTGAAGATTCTGCAACTTATGGTACGGATTACAGTTTCAAGCTGGCGAAAGATGCCAAGTATACCTACGGGGTGAACATTAAAGTAGGAGAAAATACTATTCAGCCTACTGTCAGTGAGGATAACTACACCATCAAGGGTGCAGATGTAACCGGAAATATCATCATTTCTGTAAGTAAGGAATTGAATTCAGGTGTTGCTACAGAAATTACCTTTACAGGAAGCGGTTCTGCTGACGTTAAAGGCGGAGTAACTCAGGTCGCAGAGAATGGAAAAGATTTCAAGTTTGAAATCAATGAAGAAAACGGCTATGAGTATACCGTTACCCTTGATAATGAGACTCTGACTGCAGATGCAGGAGGAAAATACACGATTCTGGGTTCCAAGATCAATGGAACAGCGTTTACAGTAACTGTAGAAAAGACAGAAAAGAGTAAGATCCAGGTAGAGGTTTCTCAGTATATTGTATTAAATGGCAAGACCATGTGGCTGGTGAAAGCTTCAGGTACTGTATCCGAAGGAAAGGTACTGGCTTATGACAGCAATCCGATGTTCTGGTCAGAGAAGTACGATGCATACAGCTATCTCGTTGTTTCTGAAAAGACAAAAGCAGAGATGGAAACAGAGGCAGCAGGAAAGATTGCAGAAGCTTCTGCAACAAAGACAGATCTGGCTTACGACTTTGATGTAAACCGAAGCGGTCAGGTAGATATCAACGATGCACAGCTTGTATATGGCATGTACAATGCAAAATATGAGAACTTTGACAGCGTATCTATGCGGAAGTTCCTGGAAGCGGATGTAACTGCAGATGGAACCGTAACGGTTGAAGATGCAGCAGCAGCCGTACATTACATATTGAACAGCGGAAAATAATCAGAAAAGTAATATGACATCATTGGAAGGCAGAAAATTATACAGGTTTTCTGCCTTTCTTTAATAAAAAAAGGAGAGGAAAAAGGAACATGAAGAAACAAATTTTTTCCTGTATTCTGGCGACATCGATGATGTTAAGTATCATGCCCATGGGGGCGATGGCGGCAGAAACTACAGGAACAGCAGCACAGGCGGAAGTTACAGTGCCACAGCAGGTAAATGGGGTATACCAGATCAGTACTGCAGGGGAACTGGAGTGGTTTGCACAACAGACGCAGGCGTATGAGGGGAAGAAATACAAAGCGATCCTGACGGATGATATTGATCTTGGCGGAGAGAATCTGTATCCAAATTATATGATTGGTACCTCCACCTATCCGTATGGCGGAACGTTCAATGGTGATGGACATACCATAAAGGGACTGTCTATCAGTGCTGCTTTTAATGATGCGTCTGATGAGACGGATTCCAGCCTTGCATTATTTGCGTATACAGAGACGGCGACAATTCAGGATTTAACAGTGGAAGGCGCGGTAAATGTAGATGTAACTGATGCAAGCAGTTATAAATTTATCTATGCGGCAGGCGTTGCAGCTCAAGATCACGGGTCTAAATTTACGAATTTAGTTTCCAAAGTAAACGTTTCTGTTACCGGAACCGGCGGCGCCTGTAGAGCAGGCGGAATCACTGCTTCTGCAATCCTGTATCAGTCAGGAAGCACCATGACTGGTACCACATTTGAAAACTGCGAGAACCAGGGAAATATCACCAGCGGCTGGGCAGCTGGAGGTATTCTGGGATATGCAGGCATTAAAACAGAATTTAAGAATTGTAAAAACAGCGGTACTGTCACAGCGACTTCTTCTGATAACGGAGCAGCAGGCGGTATTGTGGCAAACTCAAATGGAAGCAATATTAACGGCTGTGTAAATAAAGGAAAGATTACCGGTGTAATCAGAGCGGCGGGTATTGCAGGTGAATGTAATCTGGATATCAGTACAAATGCGGCAACAGCAGGCGAATATCCATGTAAAGTTCTTAACTGCTACAACACCGGAGATATTCTTCTGACCAATGAAGGATATGCAGGCGGTGTGGTTGGTACATTTCCAACAGTTTGGGGCAGTGAGCCAACGAACAAAAATACAATTATGAACTGCTATAATGTAGGTACGATTACTGCGCTTGATACAAGCCGGTGGACTTATGCAGGCGGTGTAATTGGAAGTGCGGATTATACCATGGGAATGGAACTTTATTCTTTGAACAGTGCGGCAGCAGACTGGATTGGTTATAATGGTGGTACATTCTTTGATAACGGTACAAAGACGTCAGATGAGATGAAGTCTGAGTCTTTTGCAAAAACCATGGGAAGTCAGTTTGAGGCTGTCAGTGGTTCTTACCCGAAACTTACCTGGGAGCCGGAGGAAGAGCCGGACCCGGAACCGCCGGTTTCTACAACCACTTATACGGTAACTGTGGGTGATGATGCAAATATTTCTGCAAGTGAAAAGGCAACGGTAACACTCGATATCAGCAGTGAAGAAGAGAACCTTTACAATGCTTATTACTTTACCGTTAATTATGATGCGGAAAAATTGAACTATGTTGGCATCAATACAGATGCGAATGTAAAGGATGAGAATGGGGTTTTGAAGATTGGCGGTTATGGCGACGACAAAACCTGTGGCACGGATAAGCTGGTCATCACCTTTGAAGGAAAATCCGCGGGTGATGCACAGGTGACTGTAGCAGCTGCCAATATTGATAAGTCTGCAAATGCAGTAGAACAGGATGCACCGGAAGCGACCATTGCAAACGGAACTGTGACGATTACGGTAGGCGGATACAAAGTTGATCTGAGTGATGACTTTATAGGCGACAGCAAGGTAGATGCTGGTGCAGACTATACATTTACTGCAAAAGATCTCCATTATGATTACACCATTGATGCAAAGATGGGCGAAGATACAGCAGACGTAATAGACAATAAAGACGGTTCTTATACGATCAAGAATGTTACCGGAAATCTGACCATCACTTCCAGCAAGACGCCAAAAACTTATAATGTTACAGTAGCAGGCAGTGGAAAAGATGATGTAACAGCTGCTGATAAAGCAACTTATACGAAGGATTATACCTTTACCCTGGATAAGGATGCCAACTATACTTATGATGTAACGGTAAAAGCAGGCGAGACTACTGTCAGTGCAGTATTGGGCGCAGACGAAAAG
Organism: Hominiventricola sp.; assembly: GCF_057604405.1. Taxonomy (NCBI): domain Bacteria; kingdom Bacillati; phylum Bacillota; class Clostridia; order Lachnospirales; family Lachnospiraceae; genus Hominiventricola; species Hominiventricola sp. The sequence goes on along the minus strand of NZ_DBLYVB010000006.1, from coordinate 53,301 downwards.
ACTTATACTATTGCAGGTTCTGATGTGACTGGTGATATTGTCATTACTGTTGAAAAGACCCGGAAGCCGGAAACAATGACAGAGGTCATTTTCGCAGGAAGCGGTTCCGGAGATGTTAAGGGTGGAACATCCCAGAAAGCAAATAATGGAGAAGACTTTGCCTTTGAGCTTGATAAGGAAGATGGTTATATTTACACTGTAAAACTGGGAGACGACGAACTGACCGCAGGAGAAGATGGCAAATATACCATTCCGGGAAATAAACTGACCGGAGGACAGCTGACAGTTACGGTAGAAAAAGAAGAAGAACAGAAGCTGGAAGTACAGGTATCTAAATATCTTGATCTGGAAGAAACGAGCATGTGGCTGGTTACCGCTTCAGGCACTGTATCAGAGGACAAGGTACTGGGTTATGATGGCAGCGCAATGTTCTGGTCAAAAGAATACGATGCATACAGTTATCTTGTGATTTCTGCAAATACAGAAGAACAGATGAAGACGGAGGCTGCATCAAAGATTGCTGAGGTGTCTGCGGAGAAGGTTGAACTGGCATATGATTTTGATGTGAACCGAAGTAATTTAGTAGATATCAACGATGCACAGCTGGTTTACGATATGTATAATGCAAAATATAGTGACTTTGACAATGTTTCCATGAGAAAATTCCTGGAAGCTGATGTTAATGGAAGCAAAACGGTAACGGTTGAAGATGCGACCGCAGTAGTAAATCATTTTATGAATAATTAACATATTCATATTCAGAAAGCAGGAAGACCTCAGATTTTCCTGCTTTCTGGTCTGCTTTTTGAGCCAAAATAAAAAAATTTAAAAAAATAAAAAAAACTCTTTACAAATCCCCAAAACCGATGTATACTAAGCAAGTGCTCTGGTGATGGGGCAAAACACAATAACGATGCGTGGCTCAGCTTGGTAGAGCGCTGCGTTCGGGACGCAGAGGTCGCAGGTTCAAATCCTGTCGCATCGACTCCTTGGCAGGGGCGTCAGTTATCTGCTGGATAACTGAACAGAACCGGAATCAGTTATGGTTCCGGCTTTTTTTTTATAAATTACGTTAAAAAGGTGACAAATAAGCATTGCTTTTTAACGATTTATGAGCTATACTCATAAGTGATACAGAGTGTCTGGTACTGTATATACAGCAACAGAACTGAAAAGACAATTTGGTGCAAATCCGAAGGGGCAACGCCGCTGTGAACATGAAGAGATCTGTAAAATGGTAAAATCCAGAACAGAATTTTGAAATGTGACCCAGGAAGTCTACTGATCACGGTTTGATTTTCATACGATAACTGGATATTTTTTGACAGAGCATAAACACGTTTGCGTATCATGGGCAAACGTGTTTTTTTATTATTAGGGATAGCTAATCTTAACGAGACAGAATATCAGTAAGGGGAATTATGGGAAATATTTATCATACCGGAGTCTGGGTATCAGACCGCAATTATGATGTGTTTGACAGGCGCTTGGGCAAGTCAATGGTTGACCGTGAGATAAGAATTGCGGAGCCGTACCGCAGAATTGGAAGCGGTGCAATGAAGAATAATATTAAGATGAAACGGTTGCAGATCGGGAATAGTGTAAAAGAAATTGGGGAAGAAGCATTTCAGGGCTGCAGCAATCTGCGGTTCCTTACCCTTGATGGGGTGCGAACCGTACAGAGAAGTGCATTTCAGGGATGTACCAGTTTGAAAACGTTGGATATTCCAAAGAGTCTCCGTTATATAGAGAAAAATGCATTTATGGAAAATAAAGCTGTTCGAGAGATACGATATGAAACAGAAAATCTCAGTACCGTGATTTCTCCAGAAGTATTCCGTGAATGCAATCGACTTCAGCTCATTGTACTTCCTGAAAAGCTGGAAAAAGTTGGACCTAGAGCTTTTTATAAATGCAAAGAGCTGGATGGCATTCAATTTCCTGCCACATTGAAAGAAATCGAAGAAGAAGCATTTTATCAAAATGGATTAACGGAACTGCATCTTCCGAATGGATTGGTAAAGATTAGTGACAGCGCATTTTTTAAGTGTACGCAGTTAGAATATGTGCGAATTCCGGAATCTGTAAAAATAATTGGCAAATGGGTATTCCACGGATGTAACCGATTAAAAGTTCTGGAAATTCCAGGTGATCCAGAGGTTGTAGGAGACTGGATTGTAAACAGAAGTTGTACCATACGTTGCAGAAAAGGCAGCAAAATTGATAAGTATTGCCAGGAGAATGATTTTCTGTGTGAGTATTTATAAATCGTAGAAAGTAAGACTTCAGTGCTTTTTGAACTGAGAAGAACAAAAAGCTAAGAGAGAACCGGGTGAGATTCCCGGATGGCACCGCCGCTGTAAGCATCGATGTTGATATTCAAGGACGCAAGTCGGCCACTGGGGGACTGGGAAGGCAGAATAGCCAGCGCTTGAGATGTAAATCAGAAGACCTGCTGAAGAAACTTTCGATAGAATTAATTACATATTTTGAAACTGGCAGAAAAACGGCTGCAGAACTTTTAAGTTCTGCAGCTTTTTTTGTAAGTTTGCACGACGGATGTGTAACTTCAGCGGAAGAGAAATTGCCCGTTTTTAAAATAAATCATCATAAGGAGGGAAAAAGATGAAAAGAAAGACATGTGCTTCTGTGTTAGCGCTGATATTAACCTGCGCTATGGTAACAGGCAGTCTGCCTGTGGAAGCAAATGCGGCAGAAGCAGCGGCAGCATCAGAGTTGACGGCTGTTCAGGATGAGAGTCAGGAACAGGCGGAAGTGACTGATGAAACAAAGGAAGCTGGCGATGAAACAGCTGGTGAACAAGAACAGGTGACGGAGCCTGGTCAGGAAGAAGAGAAACAGGAAGAGCAGACGACGGAGCCTGCTCAGGGAGAAGAGGAACAGAAAGAGCAGACGACGGAGCCTGGTCAGGGAAAAGAAAAACAGGAAGAACAGACGACGGAGCCTGGTCAGGAAGAAGTAAAACAGGAGGAACAGGTGACGGAATCTGCTCCGAAAGAAGAGACACAGGAAGAACAAATCACAGAACCGACTGCGGATCAGGCAGCTCAGGAAGAACAGGAAACATCGGTTGCAGCGCAGGCAGCTGAATCTGTAAAGTATCTGCAGGGAGTGAAGTTCTTCGAATCTTATGTAAATAAGGCGCCGGATAAGGAAATCGAAGGGCACTGGAATGGAACGGAAGACTGTACAATCTATATTCCGGATGCACAGTCAGCAATGCCTTATATTATAGCAACGCTTGCAGATGATGCACCGGCGGATACGACACTCTCTGTTGACTGGACTCAGATGTTTACAGGAAAAGCAAAAAGCGAGAAACTGACATCAGGTGTTGGAACAAGACTCCTTGGAGTGACCAAGAAAGCATCAAGTGCAGGACAGGATATGAAGGTTACTGCTTCTTCTATATCAGAAAAGAAAGAGCAGACGGTAACCGTACATGTGAAAAGACTTCCCTGTCTGAAAACACTTGCACTTGCAGACAAATCCGGATCAGAAATTGAGATTGATAATGGATTTCAGTGGGAAGCAACAGAAAGCAATCGTAAGACCTGGCAGAATATGACAGCAACTACAAAGGCAGATACGGTAGTCATTACAGCTGCCCAACAGGAAGAAATTACTGATAAAACTTATGTTATTCAGTATAATGGGGAAAGCAGTAATGAAATCCCACTGCAGCTTGGTGAGAATGAGATCAATGTTTCGGTGATTGATCCGGTAGAGCATGTTAGTACTGATTATAAGATAAAGATTACCAGAATAGAAAATCTGGGTAGTGGAGAAGTTTCTTTTGAAACAAATCCGGAAGATGCACTGGTAGTAGTACGGGATGCCAAAGGTGTCAGAATCTGGCCGAATCATGATAAAACATGGACACTTCAGATCGGAGATACCTACAGCTATGTTGTAACAAAAAATGGCTATATTGGCCAGAAAAATAATTTTGTAGCAAAAGCAGGTACAGCGGAGATCACGCTGGAGAGGGCAGAAGACAATAATGATATCGACAAGACCATCTATGCACAGTGGGGAAATTTCCGAAACGGTGATGATGAGTTAGGTATTACGACATCAAAAACGCCGTATAATCCGGATGATGCAGAACTGCTCTGGGCAGTAAAATACGGAACAGGATGGGCAGCAGCACCGGGATCTCCGATTATGGTGGATGGAGATCTGGTAACTTACACAGGTTCTACAATCCGCAAACTGGACAGAAACACAGGAGCAGTTGTAGCGGAAGGTACTATGGTAGGTTCCTCCAGTTTCTCCATTGTTCCGGCAACCTATGGCGATGGCATGATTTTTGTGGGATTAAGTGATGGAAGAATTCAGGCATTTAATGCAAAGGATCTGACTTCCCTCTGGGTATATCAGGATGAACTGAAAGGCCAGCCGAACTGTCCGATTACGTACAAAGATGGTTATGTCTATGCTGGATTCTGGAACAGTGAGGAGAAAGATGCTAACTTCGCATGTATTAGCGTAGCCGATGAAGAGCCGTCTGAAGAAACAGAAGCAAAGGTCGCTTCCTGGACATATAAGCGGGCAGGAGGATTTTACTGGGCCGGCGCTTATGTAACAGACAAATTTGCGGTAGTAGGAACTGATGATGGAGCCAGTGGATATAGCACGGAAGGTGCAAGTCTGTTGGTATTTGACCGGGAGACCGGAGAGGTAGTAGATTCCTGGGATGGTATCCGCGGAGATATCCGATCCAATGTTTCTCACGATCCGGAATCTGACAGAGTATTTTTCACCAGTAAGGGTGGTGTTCTCTGCAATGCACAGATTGACTGGGAGACTGGGAAAATCACAGATAAACAGTCTGTAGTAATTACAGATGCACAGGGAAATACACAGGCAATGTCCACCTGTACACCATCTGTGTATAACGGAAGAATTTATATTGGAATTTCAGGAAGTAGCCAGTTTGGGAAAAATTCAGGACATGCCATTGGCGTGTATGATCTGAATGAGGATGGTTCCATGACCCAGGCATATGCATATGCAATCCTTGGTTATCCGCAGACTTCTGCTATGGTAACGACGGGATATGTAGATGAGGATGGATATGTATATATCTACCTCCCGTATAACTATACGCCGGGTGGTGTTTCTGTATTGAAAGATAAGAAAGGTCAGACAGCACCACTGACCACAACAGATTCTGGTTACAGTGAAGTATTTACCCCGGTAAGTCCTCTGGCACAGTATTGTATCTGTTCTACCATTGCAGATGAATATGGAACGATCTACTACAAAAACGATAGCTGTTACATGATGGCGATTACATCTAAGATTGAATCTATTGAGGTAACGGAGCAACCTACTTCTGTTATAGAGAAAGATGGAACCATTACTGCGGAAGGATTAAAGGTCGTATCCAATCTGAAAAACGGTGAGCGGAGAGATATCAGTGATGATGTAAAAGTGACGAAACAGGATGATGGTACTTATCTTGTTACTTATACTTATGGATTTGACAATGCAAATTATGGACTGAAGACGCTGACTACCACATTCGGAAAGTCTACGGTTGTTTATGGTGATGTGAATGGTGATGGAAAAATTAATAGCGGAGATGCAGCACTGACTTATGCATATGTCAATGGAAAAATAAAATTCAAAGAAGGTCAGTTGAAAGCAGCTGATGTAAATGGAGATGGAAAAATTAACAGCGGAGATGCAGCACTTATTTATGCGCGTGTCAATGGAAAAATAGAAACATTTCCAGCAGCAAAATAATAAAAAGGAGAATTTTGTATGAGACAGATAAAGAAAGCAATTTCATTCATCTTATGCTTCTGCATGATGTTTGGCTTTACTCTGGAAGCATTTGCCGGTTCGGTGAAACCATCAGTAGATAAGACAAGTGTGGCAGCAGGAGAAAGCGTTACCGTAACTTTGACTTTGGATGAAGATATTGCAAATTGTACCTCATTTGAATATTGGCTTTACTATAATTCGGATAAATTTACTATGACAGGATCTGAAAATGGAAATTCTTGTAATGGTATGAAGATTTCTTCTCCTATGACAGATGCAGATGGCGCGTATTATGTGGTCAGCTTTGTAGATCCTTCTTCTGAGGGAGTTACGATCAAAGCTGGAACTATCTATAACCTGACTTTTACTGCTAAAGATGATATTTCATCCAGTGATGATGTATCTTTTAAAGTAAAAAGAGAATCTGTTATGGATACTACATGGGTAGAAGTAGATGCAGATAAAGTAACTGCGGGAGATCCGGTCAGTGTTACGGTAACTCCGGCACCGGCTACAGCATCTTATAAAGTGGATCTTGAAGGAACCCAGACAGTTCAGATGGGTGAAACCGCACCGGTAACTGTAAAGATTGCCTCTGATAATGCAACAACTTACAATGCGGTGGATGTAACGCTTAAGTATGATAAAGAGAAACTGGCACTGGATACTACTTCACTTGGTGAAGGATATACCATCACGAATGATGTGTCCAATGGAAGTGTAAGAGTTACTGGTTATGGTGAAGAAAAGCAGCTCGGCAACGCATTTACTCTGAACTTTAAGGCACAGCAGGTGGGCACGGCAGAAGTGGCATTTACTTCTGCAAAAGTAGATAAGGCAGATCATGCAATCAGTGATGACGCGCCGGAAGCAACAAAGGTTACTGATAAAGTTACCATTACGGTCGGTGGATATACGGTAACCCTTCCGGACGACTTTGAGGGTGCAGGCACTGCAACTCCGGATGCAGATTATACCTTTACTGCAAAAAATACACATTATGATTATGATGTAATTGCGAAGATCGGTGATACTCAGCTTACAGTGACAGACAATAAGGACGGAAGTTACACCATCAGTAAAGAGCAGATCAATGGAAACATTACCGTAACTGCAACCAAAACAGCTAAACAATATGAGGTAACAGTTACCGGAAATGGCGCTGCAGATGTAACGGCACCGGCAAAAGCAACCTATGGAACGGATTATACTTATACTTTAACGCAGGATAGCAACTATGCTTATACGGTAAAGATTACAGCTGGTGGTACAGAGATTACTTCAGAACTTCAGGAAGGAACTGCAAATCAGTACAAGATTGCAGGGGATAAGATTACAGGTCCAGTAGAGATTAATGTGGCCAAAGAGCAGACAGCAGGAACAGTTACTTTTGAAGGTGAGGGTGCCGGAGATGTAGTTGGAGGAACCAGTCAGAATGCTCCGCTTCATCAGGACTTTACTTTCAAGATTACAAAAGCGGCAGATTTTGTATATGCAGTAACCGCAGTAAAAGGCGAGAATACGGTTAATGTAAAAGATAATGGAGACGGTACCTATACCATTGCAGCAGCTGATATTGACGGTGCAAACATTATGGTAAATGTGGCTAAAAACCCGAACAAAACCGCAGAAGTATATCAGTATGTGAAACTGAATGGCAAGGTAATGTATCTGGTTGTTGCAAATGACAGTTCTCTGACAGAAGGAAAAGTACTTACTTATGACGGTTCCGCAATGTACTGGTCTGAAAAGTATGACGGATACTGCTGTCTTGTAATTTCTGATAAGGCTGAGCAGGAAATGAAAGAAGAAGCAGTAAAACATCTTGGAAGTGTGGAAGGAACCAAGACAGAAATTGATTATTCTGGAGATGTCAACAAGACAGGCCAGATCGATATCAACGATGCCCAGCTTGTATATGATATGTACAAACCAGTATATGACGATTTTGATATCTTATCTGTAGAGAGATTCCTCCGTGCTGATATGAATGGAAGTAAAAATCTGACGGTTGCGGATGCAGCAGCAGTTGTATCTGAGATTCTGAAATAAAGGGTTTGGTTTTAGAAGGAGAATACCTATATGAAATATGGAAGAAGAGGATTTACAGCTCTTCTTGCACTGATACTGGCGGCCGGTTCCGGTCTGCCAGTGTCGGCTGCTGAGGTAAAAGTGACATCCGATCAGACGAAGGTGACCAGTGGAAGTGATATTACATTGACCTTGACACTGGATGAAGCAGTGAATGATGTGATCTGTTTCGACTACCGGGTTTATTTTGATACGGATAGTTTCTCTCTGAAGAAGAGTACGATAGGAACCGCATGTGAAGACGCACAGGTCAGTACAAAAGCGATGACCTATGGTTCGGAACAAAAACCTTGTTATAGTGTTAATTTTGTAGATACAACATCTGAAGGAGTTGCTCTACGAAGCGGGGAGATCTGTCAGCTGACATTTACGGCGAAAAAAGATATGACAGCGGATTGGAAAGATACATTTCGAGTAGAACGTGAGCATTTTGCTACAACGGATTACTGGAATACATTGAAGGAAACGGACAATGGTAAGGTAAGTTATGATGTAAAATCTTCTATAGTATATGGAGATGTAAACGGAGACGGTAAGATTAATACAGCGGATGCTGCATTAACCTACGCAAGCATTAATGGCAAGGTAACACTTAAAGAAGAACAGCAAAAAGTAGCGGATGTAAATGGAGATGGCAAGATTAATACGGCAGATGCGGCAATGATTTATGCCCGCGTCAATGGAAAAATTGCAGAATTTCCGGCAGAAAGCAAGTAATAAGGGAGACGGAACATGAAATGGAATAGAAAAAAAGGGCTGATTCTGGCAGCATTTCTGATGGCATTCAGCCTGGCAGCCGGCATTCCGTCTGAAGCAGCAGAAAACTATCGGATTGGAATTGGGAAGGATCAGACCGTAACAGCAGATCAGACAGTACTTCTGGATATAACAGTAGCTGCACCGGGTGGAACTTTTAACACAGCCGATCTGACATTTTCTTATGAAAAGGATTATCTGACATTTGACCAGAAGGCATCAACAGGTCTGGATGATTATACGGTGCAGGAAGAGAACGGAAAACTGCGTCTTCTCAAATATGGAGAAAAACAGCAGGATGGAAAAGTGTTTCAGCTGGCATTTCATACGGAAAAAGCCGGTACGACAAAAGTAACCATTGATTCTGCACAGATGGACGTAGAGAGTCAGGCAATCACCCGGGATGCACCGGAAGCAGAGAAAGATCCGGCACAGGCTACCCTGACCATCGAGGCAAAAGCAAAGCCGGGAAAGAAACACCATCATTCCTCCAGTAAAACAGAAGAGACAGCAACTTCTGGATCAAATACAGCTGCAGCAGCAGCGTCTACACCTCAGAATCTGCAGTCTGCCAAGACGGGAGATCAGGGACCGATGCTTTGGATTGTTCTTGCAGCAGTAGCAATGATTGGCTGCATTTGGGTATTGACGAGAAAGAGAAGAAGGCATGAATAAGAAATTAAAAATTTTTAGAAGAATCAGTGCCTGTTTTCTGGCAATTGCACTGTTACTGACGCTTCCTGTTCAGCCGGTTCTTGCAAAGGATCCAGCTGATGCATCTCCTTATTCATATGAAGAGACAGACCAGGAAAGCGTACATGTGGTTGTGACAGTATCCTGCGATGGAATTCCCATTGTAGGACACGATGAAGATGATACAACATTGGCTCATCTGGATGTTAATATTCCGTGGTTTTCACTGGAACCATATGGACTTACTGATTTTGAACGGTATCACACAAAAGATGGAACGGGAGCATATATCGACAATGAGTTAATCAGGCGTCCGACATTACTGCATTTATATATTTATCTGTTGGAACGTTATTGCATGGGACTTTCTGAAGATGAATGCGGGCAGGGCCGGCTGCAAAACGGAGTAACTGAAGCAGATCAGTATGATCCTGTAATGAATATGAAAGGTGACACTGCATACGAATCGACCAATAAAGTGTTGAATATTACGGGTAGTCCGACCTCTCTTTATATGCAGCAGTTCTGGGGACATGATGAGAACCTGATGTACTATCGAAATCATGTATATCCGTTGATGAGTAAAGGTTGGGGAGCTACAGCAGATTATATATTGCTGTCAGATGATGATTCTGTTGATCTTGCCATGTTTGCGAACTGGAATTTCTGGACAACCGGAGCATTTTTAGCCTTTGAACACGACTCTTATACATGCACAGCCGGGGAGGCATTGACTGGAAAGACATTAAAATATGATACCAGTTCTGTAGCTGATGGCGGTTCGGAATCCTTTGAAGCTGCAGTTGATGGAAGTCTTCAGGGATATGTAGTTCTTGGAGAGGACCGCATGCTGACAGATCAAGTTTTTGATGCAGGTGAAGGTGGAACTTGGAGTGTAACATTTGATAAGCCGGGAACCTACTATATTGTTGGTTTGGATGCAAATGCCGGTACGAAAGCTGCATCATGTGCTCCGCCTACAGCCAAGGTAACGGTAAAACCGGTTCCGATGCTGGGAGATATTGATCAGAATGGAACGGTTACCAGGAGAGATGCGTCCATGGTATGGAACATTGCCAACGGAACCCGGACAGTTGGAGACGACATTATGAAACTCGCGGATGTAAACGGTGACGGACAGGTGGATGCACTGGATTCTGCGATCATTTATGGTTATGTATCGGGAAAGATAAAAGAATTTCCTGGAAAACTGACCGAGTAAAAGAATATGTAAGTAAAGTACTTCCTGTTCTTCAGAGAAGAACAGGGGGTTACTTTGCGTTATAGGAGAAAAAGAAGGTGGGGAGTATGCACAGAAATAAGAAGAGATTGTACCGCATATTTGCGATATTTCTTGCTTTTCTGCTGGCAGTCGGGCATTTGCAGATGCCGGGGAAGGCGATACGCATAGAGCCCGAAGATCCGATTACGACAGAGCCGGAAGTACTTATGACAGAAGATTACTCGGATCAGGTGGATCAGGGCTATCTTCTTCTGGCAGAAACCGGAACCGGTGATGGGGACAGTGAAGCCGGGCAGGATGAAAATCAGAACGAAGAAGAATCAGAAGAAGAAACGCAATCGGAAGAGCAGAAGCCGGAGGAAGAGACGCAGCCGGACGAACAGAAACCGGATGAGGAGGAAAAGGCAGAGGAGCAGGATTCAGAGGATCATACAGGCGAAGATTCTTCGGATCATTCTGATGAATCAAAGTCAGATGGCAGTCAGTCCGGAGGGAAGACTACGGATGAAAATACTTCGGGAGGAGATCAGCCCGGAAATAATGAAACAAATACAGACAGTGGAAATGGAACCGGAGATACACCGGGAACCGGAGAGGATACCGGAAATACACCGGGAGATGGAGATAAGAAAGATGATGGCAGTCAGGATCCCGATCAGCCGCAGCCGGTGGAACCGGACAATCCTGATCTGGAAGAAGGTCTGGTAACGGATCTTTCCAGTAAAACTATATTATTTTCTGAACTTACCAATGATCAGTTTTCATTCTACGCCTATTACACACCGGAGAGTGTGGATGCAAATCTGAGAGTAAAATACAGAGCTCAGAGTGATACGGGGAATGGAACCTGGCTGAGAGCGGACGGACATAATTACAGTACCAAACTGAAAGCCGGGAAAAATGAGATTACGGTTTCCTATAAGGATTCCAAAGGAGAAAAGAAAACAAAGCGTTATATTATAACCTATGAGGCGAATAAGGCGGATGAGCGTACACCGGAAATCGGAGAAAACCCGCCAACCATAGAGACAAACCTGGATGACTGGGAAGGCTACATTCAGCAGCAGAATTTTACCTTCCTGGTAAAAGCGAGAACCTGGCAGGGAGAAGTGATCCGCTCCAATCATATCCGCGTGACCATGGATGGGCAGACGATCACGAATCCTACAGGAAGTTCTACTTACGAATATGCATTGTGGTTTGAGCGTCCCAATAATCAGGATATCGGTCGACATGTCATTACGGTTATGGCATGGGATGACGAAGGAAATTCTAAGTTTGTCAAATACATTGTAGAGACACTGGTGCCGGATGATGGAGAAGTGATTGGATCTGTCACGGTGGTAATAGATGCAACAACGGTAGATCTTGGCATTATTGACGAGGCAGATGGCATTGAACTCATACAGGGAGAGACAGCGGCAGATGCACTTCTGAAGATGCTGGATGAATACGGATATACCGCAAATTATTCGGGAAGTGCTGCCAGCGGATTCTACCTGAGAAGCCTGGAGCGCGCAGATACTTTTGCAGGAGCCGAGATTGAAGAACATCTGCAGGAATTGCTGGAGCGGGATAATATTACATTCACCTCTCCGTGCAGCGGAGACCAGCTGGGAGAGTTTGATTTCACAAGAGGATCCGGATGGATGTATTCAGTGAATGGTTCCTATGCGGTAGGAAAAGGGATGTCAGAATACCATTTGAATGATGGAGATACTTTATATCTCCGCTTTACACTGGCATATGGAAAAGATATCGGCGGTTCTGAAGCATCCGGTGGAACGGAAGGAAGTCTGTCCGGTTACTGTGGTACCTGGATCAATGGTTCTTATCATGCGAAGGATCATAAATACGAAGAGACAGACAGAAAAGACCCGGAACCGGGAGTAGCAGGATACGTAAAATATACCTGTAAAATCTGCGGAGATGAGAAAACAGAGGACCTGGATCCGCTGCCGGAGAATCCGGATGTACCGGACCCCGACAAGCCAGATCCCGATCAGCCGAATCCTGATCAACCAGATCCCGACAAGCCGAATCCTGATCAGCCGGACCCCGACAAGCCAGATCCCGATCAGCCAGATCCCGACAAGCCGGATCCCGACCAACCGGATCCCGACAAGCCGGATCCCGACAAGCCGGATCCTGACCAACCGGACCCCGACAAGCCGGATCCTGACCAACCGGACCCCGACAAGCCAGATCCCGATCAACCGGACCCCGACAAGCCAGATCCTGGCCAACCGGATCCAGATCAGCCAGATCCTGACCAACCGGACCCAGAACCAGATAAACCGGATCCGGAACCAGATAAACCGGATCCCGATCCGGCTCCTGACCAGGGAGGAGAAGAAGCATGAAACGAAGACGGATAATTCCAGTGTTGCTGTGTATGATGCTAATATTGCTGGGCGCAGGAACAGCTGTCGGAACTATGAAAGAGGAAGTGCGAAGTGCGGCAAAAGGCTTAAGAACCGCACTGGAAGGAAAAGACGAAATGATCCTAAACCGGCAGGAAATACTGCCTGCTGGCTCTCCCCAGAGTGACTGGGCGGCCATGGCACTGGCGCTGGCGGGAGAGAAAGATCATTATCAGGTTTATGCAAAAAACCTGGAAACCTATGTGAAGGAAACTTATGAAAGGAATGGCAGCCTGTCTGACCGGAAAATAACAGAATATGACCGCATTATTCTTACTGTTCTGGCACTTGGAAAAGATCCGGAGCAGTTTGGCGGGGTAAATCTCTTGGAAGATGGTATCTGGCAGTATCAGGGCGGAAGCCCGGGAGATCAGGGAGTCAATGGATGGATTTATTCTCTGATTGCTGCAGATGCAGGATCCTATGAGGAACCACAGGATGCAAAGTATACACGGGAAATGATGGTGGAAGAGATTCTTGCGGAGCAAAACGAGGATGGAAGTTTTGGATTGCAGAAAGGATCGGCAGATCCTGATCTCACAGCCATGGCACTGCAGGCGCTGGCGCCGTATCAGGAAGACAGCGAAGTAAAGGCGGCATCTGACGAAGCACTTGTCTGGCTGTCAGAACACATGACAGAACATGGTTCTTATGTGCGTTATGGGGAGGAAAGTGCAGAATCCTGTGCACAGACGGTCATTGCTCTTTGTGCTCTTGGAACTGATCCGGCAGAAGATGACCGGTTTGCAAAAAATGGCGTGACGCTTCTCGATGGCATGGAAGCTTTTGCAAGAAATGACGGTGGATATGCACATGCACAGTCTGACAGAGAGAGTAACTTTATGGCAAGCGAGCAGGTGCTTCTTGCGAAGACGGCGCTTCTTCGTCTCAGACAGGGTGAAGAGCGGTTATATAGTTTTGAACAATACACAGGTCCGCAGGAAAGCGGAACTTCGATGATGAAAATCGTGATTGCTGTGATCGCGGCAGTTGCTGCAGGAGCAGTGGTACTGGCGGTGAGAAGAAAGGGGAAGACAAATGCAGGAGCTGACAGAACAGATTCAAAATGAGATTAAAAAAGCAATTATTGGTAAGGACGATGTCATCAGAAAAGTACTGATGGCAGTCCTGGCACAGGGACATATTTTGCTGGAGGATATTCCGGGAGTAGGAAAGACAACGCTTGCCATGGCATTTGCCAGAGCACTGGGTCTGGATTCCAGACGAATTCAGTTTACTTCCGATACACTTCCCTCTGATATTATCGGTTTTTCTGTATATGAAAAAGAATCCGGAAAACTGCAGTACAAATCAGGAGCGATTATGACCAATCTGCTGCTGGCAGATGAGATTAATCGTACGTCCAGTAAGACACAGTCAGCGCTTCTGGAAGCAATGGAAGAGCATCAGGTAACAGTAGATGGCGTGACCCATCCGCTTCCGGATCCGTTTGTGGTACTTGCAACACAGAACCCGGTTGGTTCTGCAGGTACACAGCTTCTGCCGTCTGCACAGCTGGACCGTTTTCTTATGCGCCTCAGCATGGGATATCCGGACCGTGACAGCCAGGTGGCGCTGATGAAAGAACGTCACCATTCCAATCCGCTGGATCAGTTAAAAGCGGTAGTGGATATTCCGGAACTCAGAAAATTGATTGTGGATACAGCGGAAGTCTATGTGGCAGATGAAATCTACGGATACGTAACGGATCTTGCGGAGGCAAGTCGTCATCAGGAATACATTCAGCTGGGTGTCAGCCCCCGAGGTGCGCTGGCGGTATGCCGGACTGCGAAAGCCAATGCATTTTTGAAAGGCAGAGATTATGTGCTGCCGGAAGATGTAGAAGAAGTATTTTTATCCGTATGTGCACATCGACTGGTTCTGTCCCCAAAGGCGCGGCTTCATGAATACACTGCAGATGATTTGCTGACAGAGATTCTGAAAGACGTGAAAAAACCGTCAGTGAAGGAGTTTCGTGCCAGATGAGAAAAAGACAATTCACTGCATTAGGAGGATGGCTGCTGCTGTTCCTGTTACTCTGTGCAGTTGCGGTGTCGGGAATGGCTCCGCAGGTCTGGGGCGGAGTTGTGCTGCTGCTGGTTCTGCCTGTGGGTACCTGGGGGATGAATTTCTTATTAAAAGAGAAACTGGAAGCAGAATTGAAAATGCCGTCCACAGCTGAGAAAGGAAAAGAGATTCAGGCAGAAGTGACCATTCAGAATCATGCCAGAATACCGGCAGTTCATCTCTTTTGTACCGTGCAGGCGGAAAACAGGCTGACAGGGGAGAACTCCATACTGGAGCTGGTCATGTCTGTACCGGCAGGAGGAAGTGGCAAAAGTGAGTTCACGATTTGCGGGACACACTGTGGCTATATTCATACAGAGATCAGCAAAGTAACGGTGATGGATTGGTTTGGATTCCTCCCATTTAGAATTCCTTGTAAAAGCGATGGAAGAACTTCGATTCTTCCTAATACCTTTTCCACGGAAGTGTCACTTCAGATTCCTTACTGTCAGCAGGATGAGGAGGAAAATTATGCACCGGACCGGAAAGGAAACGATGCGTCGGAGATTTTCCAGCTTCGGGATTATGTACCGGGTGATCCGGTAAAGCAGATTCACTGGAAGCTTTCCAGCAAATTGAACCACATATTAATTAAGGAAGCAAGTCTTCCGGTATCCCGTTCTCTGCTGGTATTCTGGGATAAGAATACAGAAGAAGCAAGTCCGGATGAGATGGATGCAATGGCGGAATCGGTATCATCCATCTGTCAGGCATTAAGCCAGGATGGAGTACAGTACACCCTGGGATGGACGGATGGACAGGAGATCTGCCAGGAAGAAGCGTTTACATTGGAAGAATTGTTAAGACTTCTGCCACAGATGCTCAAAAACGGGCAGAATCCAGTGGAAGATGGAGTTTCTCTCTGGATGGATGCTTATGGCCGGGCGGAATATGGAAAGATCATTTATTTTGCAAAGAGGATTCCGGAGAGTCTGGAGGAATTTTCCGGTGGAGAGATCTCCATTCTGCTCTGCGATGGGATTCCTGCGGATAACCGGTGGAATACCATGGTATACCATGCACAGACTTTTGCAGAGGATCTTCAGATGGTGGTGTTGTAGATGAGGAAAAAAGACGTGACAAAAACAGGGCTTGCGATGGCGGTGCCGGAAGAAGCGGTGGATGGTGGAAGGGCATATGCCGGAAGATTTCTGGCGGCTGTGTTTCTGATGATGGGATTATCCGGACTGTTTGTGCCGGCATTTCCTTCTGTGTCTTGCGGATGGGTAATCCCTGGAATCTGCGGCACTTCCATTTGTCTGGGAATTTTTCTGCTGGCAGGATACAGCAAAGGCCGGCAGGCAGCCGTACTGATCCCTTATCTTTTATTTGCCGGGATCTTTTATGGACGGATTCGGGATGGATTTCTGATACTGTCCAATGATATGCTGCATTTTATGACGGAAAAAACAGGAAAGATTTATCTGGACTTTCAGGTAAATGCAGAAGGAAATGTGTATTTTACGTTATTTTCCATTGGATTTCTGGCAGCTTTTCTGACAGCCAATGCCATCTGGTATGGAACATTATGGCCGGTCTCACCGGTGATTTTTCTGGCGGCAGCAGCACTGATAAGCGGATTTTCCAGGGAAGTGATTGCGGCAGCTGTATTTCTGGCAGGTGTGCTACTGCTTCCGGTATTCCGGGAACAGATCGGAAAAGACAGGGAAGAGAAGGGGAATCTTCCGGCTTATGCGGCGGTGATTGCAGTATCGCTGGTACTGCTCCTGACGGCGGGCACTTTCCTGGGAAGAATGGACCTGTTTCAAGAGAACTGGTGGAAGGACAGTGTCCATCGTTTTTTGTATGATAGCAGTACGGAGTCCATGCCGGAAGGAAATCTGGAAAATCTGGGAAGCTGGAAGAAATCCGATGCGGCGGCATTGTCCTTGAAGGCGGATCAGTATGGAAAACTGTATCTGCGCGGCGTCATCAGGGAAAACTACACCGGAACTGCCTGGGAGGAACTTCCGGCGGAAGAAAAAGCAGACAGTGAGGCGCTGTTTTACTGGCTTCATAAAAATGGGTTTTACGGAAATGAAATGATCGGTCTTGCTTCTGATCTGACAGAGGAAGAGACGGCAGAACAGACAGTGGAGATCACAAATCTGGGCGCCTGCAGGGAACACCTGTATCTTCCCTATGCGCTGCATGACAGCTCCTTGCTTTCTGCGGATGTGATTGGTGATGCAGAAGTAAAGAAGAACGAGGAAAACTGGACGATTTCTTATCTTTCGGGAAGCGTTCCCCAGTGGTATGCCGTATTACAGAAATTGGCGGATCATCAGAAGGCGGACAAAGAGCAGGAATATCTTCGCTGTGAGGATGCTTACCGGAAATACGTATATGATAAAGATCTTCAGATTACGGATACGGCAGCGGCGACGCTGGGACGTCTGCTTCCCCCTGCGGAAGGCAGGCTGAAACTGTCAGAGATCAAAGAACGTATTTACCAGTGTCTGGAAGAAAATCTCGCATATGATGAAAGTGCCGTGACACTGAATGGAAATAATGATTTTCTTGCCTATACACTGGAACAGAAGAAAAAAGGATACAGTGTCCATTATGCGACGGCAGCCGTACTGATGCTTCGTTATTATGGCGTGCCGGCCCGGTATGTGGAAGGATATTATCTCCGCCCGGAGGAGGCCAATGCGGCAGCACCGGGAGAAGAACTGGTGCTGGATGAGACCCATGCACATGCGTGGGCAGAGTATTATCTGGACGGTATCGGATGGATTCCCTTTGAGACAACGCCTGGCTATATTGATCAGGAAGAGATCGGAGTCAGCGAGGATAATGGTCTGGGACAGGATTCTTACGAGGCGCCGGATAAGGACTACATGGCGCAGGAAGAACCGGATACCATGGAAGAAGAATCCGGGGACAGAAGCGAATGGAAGGTGACGCCTGTCTGGGCACTTCTGCTTCTTTTACTTCTGCTGCTGGCTTTGATTGGGCGTCAGGTTTATCGTAGAAGACAGCTTTTGAAGAAACTCCAGGAAATGGAACAGCTTTCACCGAAAGAAGGTGTGGCGGCCTGGTATGGTTATGCGGTCTGCCTGATGCAGCATGGGGGAACTGCGGAGGAGAAGGAAAACCGGGAAATGCGGGCACTTTCTGATGAGGCAATGTTCAGCAGTCATCCTATGACGGAGGAACAAAAGGGACAGGAAATGAAGTTTGCCGAGCAGGTACGGGAAAACTGTATGGCAAAATGGAATCTGATTGAACGGCTGAAATACCGTTGGATTCTATGTATCTGCCGATAGAGGAGGATAAAAACGTGAAGACTATAAGGAAACTATCAGCGCTCCTGATTTTCTGTGCCGCATTATTGATTGGGTTTGGCGGTACGGTGCATGCAGAGGAAGCGGCTGGGATGAAAACGGTTTACATAACTGCTTCCACAAAGTCGGAAATGATCATAGAACCGACAGCGGTTACGGGAAGAGAAGACCAGACCGTAAAGGAACTTCTGGCGGAAAGTGGACATGAGTTCGCAGGACTGGAGGATGGATGGATTGTTTCCATCGACGGAGTGACCGGCAATTACCGGCGTTTTTTTGACGGAAATGCCTATCAGCTGGATACGAAGCTGAAAGACGTAACGGTTCTCTGTTTTACAGAAGCAGAAGATGCCTATTCAGAAAATATGCTGGAACTGATCCGTTATCTGGGTCAGTACCGGGCAAAAGAAGATTATGAAAAGCTTCAGAAGTATGAGCCTGCAAAGCAGGCATATGACAATGCATTAAAAGGACTCTGCCGCGGAGCAGGAAGTGAAGATGCAGAAGCTCTGCGTGCGGCCCTGGTGCAGGCGGTCAATGATTATGAAGCAATCTTAAACGGACCAAAATATACGGTAATATTTGCCGCGACAAAAGGCAGTCAGACCGTTACCGGTCTGAAGATTACCATGACAGATGCTTATGGGAATGAGACAAAGGCAGATGGCACAACGATTCAGGTACCGGCAGGAACCTATCATTTTTCTGTATCCGATGGAACCTGGAACCGGACAGAAGGAAATGTGGAGATTGTCTCTGAGAAAAATCTGACGGTTGCACTTCCGGATGGCGAATGGTTCGGGGATATTAAGCTACTGGACAAGAACAAAAATCCTTATGCGGGAGAGCAGGACAAATCTGCACATAAAGCGGTCTATCAGATTCCAGATACCATCAGTTCTTCCGGGATTTATCTGAATGCGGCATCCGGTGCACTTCCGGATGACGGTACAACCCGTCTGAAAACCATTTATACAGGAACGGATGGCAATGATAAATCAGAGCTCAACCGGACCTGGAACAGTCAGTACAGTGTTCTGGCGTTTTGTCTGAATCAGGGACTGGAAGGACGTGTCTTTCAGCTGGAGGCGCAGTATACGGTTGCAGACGAGAGCAGGGCGGATTTTGGCTATGTGATGATTCAGTCCTATGAGGTAGAACTGCAGCGTTATCCGACTCTGAAAAATATTTCTGTCAAGGCAGGAAATACGGAGCTGATGACGGGATTTCAGAATCTGACCATGGCATATGAGCTTCGCACGACTGCTGACAGAGTGGTTATCAGTGGAACACCTCTGGAAGAAGGGTGTACGGTACTGGTGGATCAGAATGCTTCCGGCATTGTGGAACTGCCGGAGAAGAAAACCTATGAGATTCCGGTATCAGTATCTTATGGAGAAGGAAATCCTACTGTTTATACACTGCGGATCACCCGAACAGATGCCGCCAAAGTGACGTTACAAGTCCCGGCGGATACAGAAGTGCAGGTGACGAACCAGGCGTTATCCGAAATCAAGGCAGAGGATGATGGCACTTATTTATTGATACCAGGAGAGCAATATACCTATACAGCTACCAAAGGAAGCTGGTATCACAGTACAGCATCGTTCCTGGCTTCAGAAGGAAAGACGGTGCATGTGGCAGCACCAGAGACCAAAGATGCTATGACAGCCTTTGCACTGTATGATAATGGAGGAGCAGCGAAAAGAAAAGAATTTACACTGAATTCTAAATATCAGAAGAGTACACATCAGTATGAGTGTGTGGTACCGGATATGAATACGGCAGTCTATGCACAGGCAACAGGTGAGACGGGCTATCAGATTAATGCCCGCTATCAGACGCAGACGACGAAAAGTTCAAGCAATGACGTTTTTTATGAGAAGCCGATTACGAAACCTTATTCCTCAACTGGCACCTGCACGATCCTCGGCTCACTGGTTGCAAAATCCGGATATGGACAGAACCTGAGCCTGCGTCTTTCCAAAACTTCAGATACAGATGCATCCGTTACGCTGTATCAGGACTATGAAGTCAAGATTAAACGATCCCTCCATATAATCAATTTCGCGGCTTCTCTTGGAGGAACTTCCCTTGATCTGACAGATCAGAAAGGAAATATCATCAGTTTTAACCGTAATGTTGATGAATATTGGGTGACGGTAGAGCGTGGAAGTAAGGCAATTTGGTTCCAGGCGGAATTTCCGAACACGCTGGATACCACGGATTGCTGTGGCGGATATTATGCATTGATGGATGGTGCGAGATATGACTCACTGGAAAATGTAGAATTTGCCTTGGGAGATGACCCGGATAGATGGGATGAAAAGAACGTAGCGATTGAGATTCACAATATTGCTGCTGGCAGTGTTCCCATGACTTATACGATTCACATCAGGCAGATGGATCCGGTATCTGTAACATTCAAGACGGAGCCGGAAAATGCGCGGATCCTCGTGAAAAATAATGGAAACAAGAAAACAGTGTTGCCGGAGAATGGCGTGTATCGGCTGATCCCCGGAACCTCTTATACGTACCGCATCACAGCCAGCGGATATCGGGCAAAGGAAGTCAGCAATTACAAGGCATCTTCCCAGGCGGAGACGGTGAACGTTCAACTGGAAAAAGCATCGGAAAATACTTCACTTGTGAAATTTGATGCAGAATGGCCGACCTTCCGGTATGATGAGGAAAATAACGGAGTAGTAAAAAATATTCCGGTTCCGAGAACTGCAGAGGAAGCCGTTCTGTACTGGTCGACAGTATTAGGAAAAGGATACGATTCCGATGCATGCGGAAGTCCGATTCTGATAGGGGATTATATTTATACTTACGCAAAAAACCAGATCTATAAAGTGAACAAAATGACGGGAGAAGTGGAAGCCAGCGGAACCATGGATCATGCTTCCAGCTTTGCCATTAATCCGCCGACCTATGCGGACGGCATGATCTTCGTGGGGCTGGCGAATGGCTGTATCCAGGCGTTTAATGCGGATACGCTGGAACCGTTGTGGATCTACCATGATGAACTGGGCGGTCAGCCGAACTGTCCGATTATCTATAAGAATGGATATATTTATACCGGTTTCTGGCGGTCAGAAGTGGAGCGTGCGAATTTTGTATGCCTGTCTGTGACGGATGAAGATCTTTCTTCCACCAAGGAAGAGAAGAAAGCTTCCTGGGCCTATACGCAGAAGGGCGGTTTCTACTGGGCAGGAGCTTATGCATCGAATGATTTTGTCCTGATTGGAACCGATGATGGTGAAGCAGGCTATACGACCGGACATGCCAGTCTTCTTTCTCTGGATCCGAAGACGGGAGCTGTGATCAGCCAGATCACGCTTCCGCACACCGGGGATATTCGATGCAACATTGTGAGACAAGAGGGGACAAACTCCTACTATTTCACATCCAAGGGCGGATATTTCTATGGGGTGACCGTAGATGAAAATGGTATTATTGATGAAAATTCTCTGAAGTATATCCAGCTGAAAAATGGCAGTGAAGGAATCCCCATGAGTACCAGTACTCCGACCATCTATGGAAACAGAGCTTACATCGGTGTCTGCGGAGCCAGCCAGTTTGGTGCTTATTCCGGTCATAATATTACGGTGCTTGATCTTAAAAACTGGGGAATTGCATACCAGGTAAAAACCATGGGTTATCCGCAGACCAGCGGACTTCTGACAACTGCCTACGAGAAGAGCGAAGGCGTTGCCTATATCTATTTCTTTGATAACTATACACCTGGCAAATTACGGGTGATTACGGATAAGGAAGGCCAGACCGCACCGGGAAAAACCATAACGGAAAGTTATCGGGTCAATGGAAAACTGGTGGATTATGAGACGGCTCCGGTACTCTTTACCCCGGATGGGGAAGAGGCCCAGTATGCCATCTGCAGCCCGATTGTGGACAAAGACGGAACCATTTATTTTAAAAATGATTCCGGACGATTGATGGCATTGGGAAGCACCATTGACCATTTGGAGATTGCAGAACCTCCGACAAAGACGGCTTATGCAGTGGGTGACCTGTTTGAACCGGCAGGAATCAAAGTCATTGCTCATTATACCAATGGAACTTCCAGAGATATTACGGATCTGATTTCTTATTCGGATCAGCCGCTGACGGCAGAGGATACCGAATTTGAAATCCGTTTTGAGCATGTGAAATATCAGGACAAAGACGGCGTGGCAGGGGTGGATTATACCGCACCGTCTGCAGAAGTGGAGCTTACCATAGCAGGAGCGGAACAACTTACCGGAGATGTGAATGGTGACAGTGTTGTCAATGAGGATGATGCGAAACGGGTAGTCCAGATTGCCAATGGAGAAATCGAGGCGTCCGAAGAGCAGTTAAAGGCAGCAGATGTGGACGGAGATGGTGAAGTGGACGCCATGGATGCAGAGCTGATTTATGGATACTGCAAAGGCAGATTAAAAGAGTTCCCGGCGGATACTTCCGACGGAAAAGCGAATTGACATTATACTGGAAACAGTATATATTTGAACTAAATATGTGAGCGCTTTTCGAAGCCGGAAAGGGGTATTTTTAAAATGCTGGAGGAATTAAAAAAAGAAGTCTATGAAGCCAACATGCTTTTGCCGAAATATGGTCTGGTAACATTTACCTGGGGAAATGTCAGCGGAATTGATCGCGAAAAAGGTCTGTTTGTGATCAAACCGAGCGGTGTAGACTATGATAAGTTAAGCCCGGAAGATATGGTAGTCATGGATATGGAAGGAAACAGAGTAGAAGGACGTTACAAACCGTCATCGGATACCCCGACTCATCTGGAGATTTACAAAGCATTTCCGAATGTAGGTGGAGTCATTCATACCCACTCTTCTTATGCGACCAGCTGGGCACAGGCAGGAAGAAGCATTCCCTGTTATGGAACCACCCATGCAGATTATATGTATGGTGATATCCCGTGCATGCGCTGTCTGACTAAAGAGGAGATCGACGAGGCTTACGAAGAGAATACCGGTCATCTGATCGTAAATTATTTCAAGGAGACCGGAAGAGATCCGATGGCAGTTCCAGCATGCCTCTGCAAGAACCATGGTCCCTTCGCATGGGGCAAGGATCCGCATGAGGCAGTACATAATGCAGTGGTACTGGAAGAGGTTGCCAAGATGGCATTCCGTTCCGAGATTATTGAACCGCGGATTCAGCCGGCTCCGCAGGCACTGCAGGATAAGCATTATTACCGGAAACATGGTGCAAATGCTTATTACGGTCAGGATACCAACTAGAAAGAAAAATTTTTCCGACACCGGGGTTTTCCATACGAAAACCCCGGTATTTTCGTGTGTTTTTCAAAAAAACAGTTGTTTTCCTGGGGGAATACAAGTATAATCTAGGATAGTCTTTTTTATAAACGAGGAGATAAAATAATGAAAAAAGTAGTCAAATTTGGCGGCAGCTCTCTGGCAAGTGCAGAGCAGTTCCAGAAAGTAGGAAAGATTATTCTGGCTGATGGGACACGGCGGTATGTAGTTCCGTCTGCTCCGGGCAAACGCTATTCAGGAGATACTAAAGTAACAGATATGCTGTATCAGTGCTACTATGCAGCAGCAAACGGCGAGAATTTTGACGGCATGCTGAAGCAGATTAAGGCACGTTATAATGAGATTATTGGCGGCCTGAATCTGAAGCTGTCTCTGGATAAGGAATTTGAGACTATTGCAGAGAACTTTAAAAATAAAGCAGGAAGCGATTATGCAGCATCCAGAGGAGAATATCTGAATGGTATTGTCATGTCTGCATATTTGGGATTCCCCTTTGTGGATTCCGCAGAAGTTGTTCGTTTTAACGAGAACGGAGACTTTGATTCTGAGAAGACAGATGAGCTTCTGAGAGCAAAATTGGCAGAGATGCCAAAGGCTGTTATCCCGGGATTCTACGGAGCTTATGAAGACGGCCGTGTGAAGACCTTCTCCAGAGGAGGTTCTGACATTACCGGTTCCATCGTGGCAAGAGCCGTAGAGGCAGACCTCTATGAGAACTGGACGGATGTATCCGGTTTCCTGGTAACAGATCCGAGACTCATCGAGAATCCGGAGACCATCGATGTCATTACTTACAGAGAGTTAAGAGAACTTTCCTACATGGGGGCAACAGTACTTCATGAGGATGCGATTTTCCCGGTACGTAAAGCGGGCATTCCGATTAATATCCGGAATACCAACCGCCCGGAGGATAAGGGAACCATGATTGTGGCAAGCACCTGCCACAAACCGCATTATACCATTACCGGAATTGCCGGTAAAAAAGGTTTTGTAGCGGTAAATATTGAAAAAGATATGATGAACTCTGAGATTGGTTTTGGCCGTAAGGTTCTGGAAGAGTTTGAAAAACAGGGTATTTCCTTTGAACATATTCCGTCCGGTATCGATACCATGAGTATTATTGTTCATCAGGATGAGTTTGAGGAGAAAGAGCAGCAGGTACTGGCAGGAATCCAGAGAGCGGTCAACCCGGATTATCTGGAGGTTGAAGGTGATATGGCGCTGGTAGCAGTGGTAGGACGTGCCATGAAGTCTAACCGTGGTACTGCAGGAAGAATTTTCTCTGCCTTGGCTCATGCCAATGTCAATGTGAAGATGATTGATCAGGGTTCCAGTGAATGGAACATTATTGTGGGTGTAAGAAACGAAGATTTTGAAAAAGCAATCAAGGCGATTTACGATATCTTTATTACGACCCAGCTGTAGAACAGGAGAAAGGCTTCTGACCCCTGGTGGGTACAGAAGCTTTTTCATTGTGTAGGAGCTATGGCATCATGGGGTGAAATGGTCTGCGAGGATCTTAAGATTCCTTAAAATTCTGTGAAGTCCCGTTATTTTCGGGGAAAGTATGGTATACTGCCATAAAAGACCGGAAAATGAAGGTGACAAAGAATGGTTACAAGGGAAGAATTTTACGTAAATTCCATGGATGGAATTCATATGATACACGGCTATCGCTGGTACGATCCGAGTCGAAAATGGATCGGTGTATTGCAGATCGTACACGGAATGCTGGAATATATTGAGAGATACGACGAGTTTGCAGAAAAGATGGCAGAGGCAGGATACTATGTGATCGGCCATGATCATCTGGGACATGGAGACTCGGTAAACGGTGCGGAAGAGTTAGGAAAGCTTGGTGAGGAAGGTGCCGTGCTCTGGCTGAAGGATATGGAGTTGGTACGGCGTATGGCGTCTGCAGCAGCGCCGAAAGTTCCTTATATTATGTTAGGACACAGCATGGGTTCTTATCTGGTCCGCAGATACCTTATTTATCATGGAGAGAGAGTGGATGGAGCAATCCTCATGGGGACCGGGCAGCAGCGGCTGCCTTTGGTGAAATTAGGACTCTTAACTGCTTATGCCGGGATGTTCCGGGACGGCAGAAATGGACACAGCCGGATTCTGGATTTGATGTCCGTCTCCGGATTTGCGAAGCGGTATCCGGATAATGCGAGAACCGGCAGTTGGATGAGCCGGAATCCGCAGGTACTGTTGGATGCATTACAGGATTCCAAACGGAATTTCCATTTCAGCAGAGGTGCATATGAAGCATTGTTCCGTACCATTGAAGAAGATATTGACATCCGTAGAGCGGCTAAAATGCCAAAGGATCTGCCGATTCTAATCTTATCCGGAGAGGAAGATCCGGTGGGAGAGAATGGAAAAGGCGTGAAGCGGTTTGCGCGTATGCTGGAGAAGATCGGCATGACGAATGTGGTCTGTCAGATTTATCCGGGAGCGCGTCATGAATTGTTGTGTGACCTGAACAAAGAGCAGGTAACACAGGACATTAAGACCTGGTGCAGCGGGATTTTGCACCGGGAAAAGAGCAGAAATGCAGGAGGCTGAATTTACATGAAAAAGTGGTTGTTTTTATTGCTGACAATGGTCATGCTGTCGGCGGGAAGCCTGACGGCAGAAGCGGCCGGGAAAGGGGTTCTTGCTCTGGGCGCTGACTTAAGCGATTCTCAGAAAGCCACCGTATTATCCGAAATGGGACTGACAGATGCGGATCTGACATCCTATGATGTGATTTACATTACCAATGATATGGAGCACCAGTATCTGGATAGTTCCCTGGGGGCTTCTGTAGTGGGAACCCATTCCCTGTCATCCGTGCTTCTGGTTCCCCAGGAAAGCGGGGCAGGGTTAAGCGTGGAGACCCATAATGTCAATTATTGTACGATTGCCATGTATCGGAATGCGCTTCTGACGGCAGGGGTGCAGGATGCGAAGGTGGTTGTGGCAGCTCCGGCTCCGATGAGCGGTACAGCGGCTCTGATTGGAGCGGTAAAGGCATATGAAACCTACAGCGGCACATCTGTCAGTGATGCGGCTCTGGAAGCGGCAACGGATGAGCTGGTTCTGACGGGAGAGTTAAGTGACGAGTTAAACTCTGAACAGATTGCAGATCTGATTGCTTATCTGAAGCAGCAGATCGCAGAAAATGGACTGGATGACCCGGAGAAACTGACTGCACTGGTCAATGAAGCATCGGATAAGATGGACATGAAGCTGACGGATGAGCAGGTATCCAGAATTGTGGATCTGCTTTTAAAGCTTGATAATCTGGACATTGATCCGGGTAAGCTGGCTGCCCAGGCAAAGGAATTGTATGATAAGCTGGATTCCATGGGAATCAAGCTGGACAGTGAAAAAGTAGGAAATTTTGTAACGAAACTGGTATCTTCCATCTGGGATCTGATCCAGAGCTTCCTGAAACAGTAAATAAAAAAACCGGCGGACATATCTCCGCCGGTTTTCTAATCCTCTTCTATTACCTGAAATTCAAGAAAATCAAAATCTACTTCATCCACAAAACTATCCTGACGGAAGCGGGTTTTTGCATGGCGTTGAAACTCACGAACGTTGGAATCCAGCCAGATTGGTTTGCTTAAATCGAATGCGTAGCACATCTCATCCAGAGCATGCAGAACCTTGTGGGTGCGTGTGTCCTGACTGTCGTCACAGACCGTCAGATCCTTTAACATCCGATTATCTTTAAATAGTTTTCCCCATACACGAAACATATGGCTCCTCCCCGTGTTTACATGATTTATGCTGTTCAGTATATCGGGTTTATAATAGAATGTAAAGAGATTAGTAATACTTATGAAACTCGCTTATAATAGAAGAAAAAGATATAAGCGGCTTACAAATTATGACAATATCCCTAAAAAACGTATGGTATAATTAAAATGTTATGCAATATGTGATTGGGAGGTGGCAGTAGAAATGGCAAAAGAGATGAGTATTCAGGAGTACATTGAAAGACATCCGGAGAAAGATGCGTTTGCAACGGTGATGTTTGTTCATCAGTCTGCTCTGATTCAGATGTCCAGCCGTATTGAAGTGCTGAATAATGAATTAAGCCATATTTATACCTACAATCCGATAGAATATGTGAAGACACGCCTGAAGACACCGGAAAGTATTATGAAGAAACTGAAGAAGCAGGGCAGAGGATTCCAGATCCCGGCTTTGCTGGAAAATGTAAATGATATTGCGGGCATCCGTATCACCTGTTCTTTTTTCTCGGAAGTATACTTTCTTGCGGATGTGATCAAAAAGCAGGATAATCTGGAAGTGATCAGTATCAAAGATTACATAAGCAACCCAAAGAAAAGCGGTTATATGAGTTATCATATGCTGCTGTCCATTCCTGTAGCACTGGCAGATGCAGTGATTCCTACTAAGGTGGAACTGCAGATCAGGACCATGGCCATGGATTTTTGGGCCAGCCTGGAACATAAGATGTATTATAAATATGAAGGAAATGCACCGGATTACTTTGAACGGGAATTACAGGAATGTGCGTCCATCATTTCACGTCTGGATACGAAGATGATGTCACTCAATGAAGCAATGAAGAAAATTGACGGGGATGGTCAGGTCTGATCATCCCCGTCGGGCTTTAGAAAGGATATCTCACAAAAAAGTAAGAAAAATATCGTATAAAATGAGGAGTGCCCCGACAATACGGATGCCGGGGCTATTATGAAAAAATCTGTCTGTCAAATGGATGTGAACTACGTTTTTTTGATAGTTATAATATATCATTTATTTGTGAACAAAATATGAACAAACTTTGAAAACATTGTTAAATAGTACAAAAACAATGTCTGTAATAGAAAGAAACTGTGCAAAACAAATAAAAAACTACGGAGCGTTGTCAAGAAAATAGGAAAGTGCTAGAATGAAGAAAGAAATATAGAGGAGGACGGTATGGCAACAGATACAGCACCGGTATATGTGATTGGACATAAGAATCCGGACACGGATTCCATTTGTTCTGCAGTTGCCTATGCAGAACTGAAAAACCTGCTTTACGGAGGCGGCTATTGTGCAGCCAGAGCAGGTCAGATTAACCAGGAGACGCAGTATGTGCTGAATTATTTTCAGGCACAGGCGCCGATTTACGTGGCAGACGTAATGACAGATGTAACGGATATTGAGATCCGTAAGACTCAGGGAGTAACGGGAGACATTTCTCTGAAAAAAGCGTGGAATATGATGAGAGCATTGGGAGTGGTAACACTTCCGATTACAGAGAATCAAAGACTGCAGGGACTGATTACGATTGGTGATATTGCCAATGCGTATATGGATGTCTATGACAACTGTATTCTTTCCGTGGCAAAAACCCCGTATAAGAATATTCTGGAGACGCTGGATGCAGAGCTTCTTCTGGGAGATATCAATGCGACCTATGATAAAGGAGAAGTTGTCATTGCAGCAGCGAATCCGGATGTAATGGAAGAGTACATTCATGAGGGGGACATGGTTATTCTGGGGAACCGTTATGAATCTCAGTTGTGCGCGATTGAGATGAATGCCGCCTGCATCATTGTGTGTATGGGTTCCAAGGTTTCCAAGACCATTCAGAAGCTGGCACAGGAACACAACTGCAGTATTATCGTGACGCCCCATGATACCTTCACGGTAGCACGTATGATTAACCAGAGTATGCCGATCTCCCACTTCATGAAGCGGGAAAATCTGGTAACCTTTAAAGTAAATGAGAAGACAGAAGATATCAAAGGCATTATGGGACAGAAGAGATATCGGGACTTTCCGATTCTTGATCTGGATGGAAATTACATCGGTATGATTTCCAGACGAAATCTTTTGAATTTAAGAAAGAAACGGGTGATTCTGGTGGATCATAACGAGGCCAGCCAGACCGTGGATGGAATTGCTTTTGCAGATATTATGGAGATCATTGACCATCACCGGATCGGTACGCTGGAGACACTGGAGCCGGTTTATTTTCGTAATCAGCCGGTGGGCTGCACGGCAACCATCATCTATCAGATGTATCAGGAGAACGGAGTCAAGATTTCCAAGAAGATTGCCGGACTTTTGATGGCAGCGATTATTTCTGATACCCTCATGTTCCGATCTCCGACCTGTACGTCCATCGACCGGATGGCAGCAGAGAAATTGTCTGAGATCTGTGGTGTGGAGATTGAGGAATTTGCCATTGATATGTTCAGCGCCGGAAGTGATATGAGTTCCCGTACACCGAAAGAGATTTTCAATCAGGATAAGAAAAAATTCCAGGTAGGTGATCACAGCTTTATTGTGGCACAGATCAACAGCATGAACGCGATTGAACTGGAGGAAGTCAAAGAGAAGCTGGTTCCGTATCTGGAAGAAAAATTCGACGGACTTGGGGTAAATATGTGTTTTGTCATGCTTACCAACATTGTAAAGGAAGACACAGAGCTTCTTTGCTTCGGGGAGAAGGCAAAGGATGTGGCGCGCAGCGCATTCCAGCTGCCGGCAGATCTGGAGACAATTGTTCTGAAGGGGCTGGTATCCAGGAAAAAACAGCTGATTCCAAGTATAGTTACCGTACTACAACAGTAAAAGTGAAACAAAATATCAAAAGGGCATTCGCAAGAATGCCCTTATTTTATGCATTATTGATAATACTGATAAAAGTTATCAATAATAAATACGGATTATTCCAAAAAGTTAGTTGACAATAATTAGCTACAACTATATAATATGGAACGTAAATGATAGTCGTTTTCAATAAACCCCAGAATGAGAAAGAAAAGAGGGAACATGATGGCATTAGCACTGATGAGTATTGGAGAAAAGCGCACAGTACAGACTCTTCGCGGAAAGGATGAAACACTGCGTCATCTGCAGGATCTTGGATTTGCTCCGGGAGCTGAAGTAGAGTGTGTAGGTGAGACTCCAGGCGGAATGATTCTGATTGTAAAAGGTGTCCGTATTGCACTGGACAGAGGACTGGCGTCCAAGATCATGGTTGCCTGACGTAAAACGACCATAAGGAAGGGAGAACAAAATGCAGACGTTAAAAGAAGTGGCTGTTGGAAAGACTGTTTCCGTAGTAAAACTCCATGGCGAGGGCGCTGTAAAACGCCGGATCATGGATATGGGAATCACCAAAGGAACACAGATCTTTGTTCGTAAAGTTGCTCCGCTTGGAGATCCGGTGGAAGTAACGGTCCGTGGATATGAGCTGTCTCTGAGAAAAGAAGATGCTCAGATGATTGAAGTACAGTAACTTGTAAAAAGCTGTGTAAAAACAGCTTATTTTTAAAAATATGGGTTAGAATCTACTAACCTCAGGAGGTCAAAATGTCAATGAAAATTGCACTTGCCGGAAACCCTAACTGCGGCAAAACAACATTGTTCAATGGTCTGACCGGTGCAAACCAGTTTGTAGGAAACTGGCCGGGTGTTACCGTTGAGAAAAAAGAAGGAAAATTAAAAGGTCATAATGATGTTATCATCATGGACCTTCCGGGTATCTATTCTCTGTCTCCCTATACACTGGAGGAGGTTGTAGCCAGAGGATATCTGATTAACGAGCGTCCGGATGCAATCCTGAACATTGTAGACGGAACCAACCTGGAGCGTAACCTGTATCTTTCCACTCAGCTGGCAGAGCTTGGTATCCCGATGGTGATGGCAGTCAACATGATGGACGTTGTCAAGAAAAACGGTGACCAGATCTTCATCGACAAACTGTCTGAGGTACTTGGATGTAAGGTGGTTGAGATTTCCGCACTGAAAGGTACCGGAATCAAGGAAGCTGCAGAGGCAGCAGTGAAGGCTGCAAGTGCAAAACAGGCACAGCAGATCGTACATACCTTTGATAAAAAGGTGGAAAATGCCCTGACCGATATTGAAAATATGCTTGGAAGTGAGGTTCCGGAAGAGCAGAAACGTTTCTTCGCAATCAAACTGTTTGAGCGTGACGATAAGATCAAAGAGCAGATGGCTCAGGTTCCGGATGTAGAAGGTATCGTAGCAGCAGCTGAGCAGGCTATGGATGACGACTCAGAGAGTATCATCACCAACGAGCGTTATGTATACATTTCTTCCATCATCGGAAAATGCTGCAAGAAAGCAAAAGCAGGAAAGATGACCACATCTGACAAGATCGACCAGATCGTAACCAACCGTTTTCTGGCCCTTCCGATCTTTGCAGTAGTGATGTTCCTTGTATATTATATATCCGTCACAACGGTAGGTACTTTCGTAACTGACTGGACCAATGATGTGCTGTTTGGCGAGATCGTACCGCCAGCAATTGAGGGATTCCTGACCAGCGTTGGCTGTGCCGGATGGCTGCAGAGCCTGATCCTTGATGGTATCGTTGCTGGTGTTGGCGCTGTCCTTGGATTTGTGCCGCAGATGCTGATCCTGTTCATCTTCCTGGCTATCCTTGAAGACTGCGGATATATGGCACGTGTTGCTTTCATTATGGACCGTATCTTCCGTAAATTTGGTCTTTCCGGAAAATCCTTCATCCCGATGCTGATCGGTACCGGATGCGGTGTTCCGGGTGTTATGGCTTCCAGAACCATCGAGAACGAGCGTGACCGTCGTATGACCATCATGACCACAACCTTTATCCCCTGTGGAGCTAAACTTCCGATTATCGCCCTGTTCGCAGGCGCTATCTTTGGCGGAGCTCCGTGGGTTGCACCGAGTGCATACTTTGTTGGTATCGCAGCAATCATCTGCTCCGGTATCATCCTGAAGAAAACCAAGATGTTTGCCGGTGATCCGGCTCCCTTCGTTATGGAGCTTCCGGCTTATCACGTACCGACAGTACTGAACGTATTAAGAAGTATGTGGGAGCGCGGCTGGTCCTTCATTAAGAAAGCCGGTACGGTTATCCTTCTCTCTACCATCTTTATCTGGTATACTTCTACCTATGGATTTGAGGGCGGCAGCTACTGCGCAGTAGAGGATTTCGCAAACAGCTTCCTTGGAACTGTTGGTAATGCAATTTCCTGGATTTTCATTCCGCAGGGATTCGGCAATGCAAAAGCGACTGTGGCAGCGATTACTGGTCTGGTAGCAAAAGAGAACGTAGTAGGTACCTTTGGTGTTCTGTACGGACTGGGTGAGGTAGCTGAAGACGGACAGGAATTCTGGGGCAACATCGCCCAGGATTACACCGCAGTTGCAGCATATGCTTACCTGGTATTCAACCTTCTGTGTGCACCGTGCTTCGCAGCAATCGGAGCAATCAGAAGAGAGATGAACAATGCAAAATGGACCTGGTTCGCAATCGGATACCAGTGCCTGCTTGCTTACTGCGTATCACTGGTGATCAATCAGGTAGGAAACCTGGTTGTATATGGTATCTTCAGTCCGTGGCTGATCGTTGCAGCTGTACTGATCGTGCTGTTCATCTGGTTGCTGGTTCGTCCGTATAAAGAAGCAACTACCCTGAAGGTAAATGTGAAAGGAACGGCGAAAGCGTAATGGGAACTTTATTTGTAGGACTGATTGTTCTGGCAATTGCAGCAGCGGCTGCACACAGTATCTGGAAGGATAAAAAATCCGGAAAGAGCTGCAGCGGCTGCAGTGGAAACTGTGGAGGTTGTTCCGGGTGCAAGACGAAAGACTGATTCGAGTTGCCAGAGAGAAAGATAAAATTCTGGAACTCTTTCGAAACAAAGGGATGCGGATTACTAAACAGCGGAAGCTGATTCTGGACATTGTATTTGAACAGGAATGTACCAGCTGTAAGGAGATCTATTACCAGGCATCCAAACAAGACAAGAATATTGGAATTGCCACCGTTTATCGTATGGTAAATGCGTTGGGAGAGCTGGGTGTATTTCAGACGCATACTCCCTATCGTCTGGATCCTTTTTTACAGGAACCAAGGAATGGATTCCGTGTCATCTTGAAGAATCAGAAAGAAGTGGAATTCACCGGTGACGAGTGGAGGAAACTGCTGACAGATGCCCTGCAAAAAAAAGGCTATGCGGAAGCTCCGGAAATTGAGCGTGTCGTATTAAATAAGTGAGAAAAGGCAATCATGTTATTGAGAAAAAGTGATCAGTAACATGGTTGCTTTTTTTTGTGTTTTTTGTTATTATGAGTTAGCAATAACTAATTAGTAAAGACTAACCATAAAACATAAAGAGGTGCAGAATGGAAAAGAAATTGTGGGAAGTGATAGCTAATCAATGCGCTCCGGTCCTGGCGGATGTGAAACCTTCGAATCTCCTGATTCTGACCAGTGAGGAAGAAGAGGTATTTTTACAGATGGAGGAACTTCCCGGAATTTCCAGACTGTGTCTCTATGAAGGACAACAGAAAAGTACATGGCTTCTGTATCGGAAAGACCGGTTGGAGTCGGCGCTTGTATGGCCTCAGACAGGAGTATTTCTGAAACAGTACGGTTACTGGATGGTCCAGGAGAGTCTGGATGAGAAACTTTTGCGGCTTCAGTACAGATTTGCGGAATATAAAGAAGGACGGCAGCCATTTCCCCATGAGATGGGTGTTTTTCTGGGATATCCGCTGGGGGACGTGAAAGGATTTATCGAACATCACGGAAAAGAGTATCTTTGTTCCGGGTATTGGAAAGTATATCAGGACGAACAGAAAGCGAAAAGTACCTTTCAGCTTTACCAGAGTGTCCGGGATGCAGTGCTTCAGCTTATTATGGCTGGCAGCAATCTTTACGAAATCAGTTATCAGGCATAATTATTTTGAGGAGGAATCTGAAGATGGCACAGATTACAATCGTGTATTACAGCGAGACCGGTAACACCGAGGCAATGGCTTCCATGGTTGCAAAAGGAGTAGAGGCAGCAGGAGCAACTGCAAAGATTGTATCCGTAGACGGATTTGACGCAGCAGAGCTGAAGGATGAAGCAGCATTTGCACTGGGATGCCCGGCAATGGGAGACGAAGTACTTGAGGAAGGCACGATGGAGCCATTCGTTGAGGAAGTAGCAAAATTTGCAGCAGGCAAAAGAATCGGACTCTTCGGTTCCTATGGATGGGGAGACGGCGAGTGGATGCGCAACTGGGTAAAACAGATGCAGGATGCAGGCGCTGAAGTTCTCGGTGGAGAAGATGCTATCTGCTGTGATGCTCCGGATGATGAAGCAGAAGAAAAACTTGTGGAACTTGGAAAGAAATTAGCAGAATAAAAGAAGAGGAGGTACCGTTTTCATGAGTGTTGTAATTGTAGGAGGACATGACCGGATGGTCTGTCAGTATATGAAGATCTGTAAGAACTATAAATGCAAGGCAAAGATATTTACACAGATGTCTGCCAGCATGGACAAGCAGATGGGGACCCCGGACCTGTTCATTCTCTTTACCAACACCGTATCTCATAAGATGGTGAAAACGGCTGTGGATGAAGCAAAGAGGAAGAATGTAGAAGTGGTTCGGTGCCACACAAGCAGTGGTTCCGCCCTGGAAAACATTTTAAAAGAGTATGCAGCATAAGCCATAGATATCCTTATAAAAATGACATCTCCCCATGGAGGTGTCATTTTTTTTGAAAATAACGTGAAAATCCGGTGTTTTTCCTTGTCAAACCGACCATTAGTGCGTAAAATAGAACTGTTGCAGATTTTTAAGGGAAAATGCCCTGCGGGGCAGGAATATAGAAGGAGCAGATTATGGCAAAGGAATCCTGGAGACCGGGAAATATGCTGTATCCGGTACCGGCAGTGATGGTGAGCTGTCAGCGGCCGGGAGAGAAACCGAATATTATCACGATTGCATGGGCGGGAACGGTATGCTCTTCACCGGCCATGGTATCGATTTCTGTCAGGAAAGAGCGGTATTCTTATGACATTCTTAAGGAGACCGGAGAATTTGTCATTAATCTGGTAACGAAGGATCTGGTGCGGGCAGCAGATTTTTGCGGGGTCCGTTCCGGCCGGGACGTAGACAAATTTCAGGAAATGCATTTGACGGAACAGCCGTCACAGACCATACAGTCCCCTGGTATTGGGGAGAGCCCGGTGAATATTGAGTGTAAGGTGACGGAGGTAAAGCCCCTTGGCAGCCACGATCTTTTTCTGGCGGAAGTGACCAACGTGACCATCGATGACCGGTATATGAACGAAAACGGAAAATTTGAACTGAACCAGTCCGGGTTGGTGGCTTATTCTCATGGAGAATATTATGGCCTTGGTGAACGCGTCGGAACCTTCGGATATTCAGTCAGAAAGAAAAAGGATACATGCGGAAGAAAAAGAAGAAAAAATTATTCGGGAAAAAATTCGAAATAATCTATGTGGAATGGGCAGTTTTTACCTGTCTGATGATGTTGTGTTTTGTGCCGATTCTGGGAAATACGTTAGGCAATGAGACGACTTACTGCGAAGTATTGCTGGATGGAGAGGTTATCGGTGCAGTGGCAGATCCGACCATTGTGGATCAGGCATTTCTGGATGCCAGAGCGCGGATTGGCCGGGAAGTGGATGGCCTGGTACTGGCGAATGTAGACTGCAGTTTTCAACAGGTGTCCCGCCTTTTTGGGACAACGCTGAAAGAAGAAGAACTGGAAACTGTTATTTACGATCTTCTTCAGGAGAAGATTAAGACAGCAAAGCAAAAATATGATCTGGTCAAGGTCAATGAATTCACGGCTTATCTTGCCAATATGGATGAAGTCAAAGAACTTCTCGCTGCGGCGCTTAAGCCTTATGATCCAGACGGCATGTTTGAGGTTGAGGTAGTATCAGATACCAGCCGGGAACTGAATGCATTTACGGTGGAAGTAGCCCCGAAAGAAGAGATTCCGGATGGAGACGGTTTAAAAGCTTTGAATTTTGCAGAAAAAGTGGAAATCTGCGAAGCGTACGTAGATGCAGATCAGGTGACACCGCTGCAGGATGCTATCGAAGCGGTGACCAAGGAAACGGAAAAAAATCAGACTTATGAGGTACAGGCGGGAGACACTCTGTCTGTCATTGCCAACAGCCGCGGTTATTATGTGGATGAGGTGCTGGCATTGAACCCGGGTCTTACGAGGGATGCGACCCTTCATCTGGGTGACGAGATCGTCATCAGTGTGCCGGAGCCGGAGCTTTCTGTTCTGACTACAGAACAGTCTACCTATGAAGAGGATTATGATGCGGAGACGCAGTACATAGAGAATGACAGCTGGTATACTACCCAGCAGGTGGTTCGGCAGGAGGCGGTTCCGGGTCATCATGAGGTAACGGTGCTTACCACCTCCAAGAACGGCACGGAGACCAGCCGGGAGATGGTGTCAGAGAATGTTATTACGGAACCGGTACCGGAGATTATCGAGAAAGGAACCCAGACGCCCCCGACGTACATCAAACCGATCACCGGCGGAACCCTGACTTCTACATTCAAATGGCGTTGGGGACGTATGCACAAGGGAATCGACTGGGCAGTACCGAAGGGAACGGCAGTCAGAGCCTCCTGCGGCGGTACCGTCGTCAGCGCAGGCTGGTCCGGAGAATACGGAAACTGTATCACCATCCGCCATCCGGACGGCAAACAGACCCGCTACGGTCATCTGAGCAAGATTCTGGTATCTGCCGGACAGAAAGTGGACCAGGGTCAGAAAATCGCCCTGAGCGGCAATACGGGCCGCAGTACGGGTCCCCATGTCCATTTTGAGATTATTGTGAATGGTTCACAGGTGAATCCGTTGAAATATTTGCAGTAAATGACGACACTGACCGGGAAAGAAATCTTCCCGGCCGGTGTTTTTTGTTTCGCACTTGACAAATATTCCATTCCCTGTTATTCTTTGCAGGAAATAGTTTGATAATCAAAATAATTGAGAGGCATAGAATGAATGCAAAAATAATGGGAACCGGCTATGAACTGCCGGCATTCAGGGCAGATAATGATTATCTTGCCACGCTGGTAGATACCAGTGATGAATGGATCAGAGAAAGAACCGGAATCTGTGCCAGACATCTGGCAAAAGAAGAGACTACGACGTCCATGGCAGCAAAAGCAGCCAGAAAAGCTCTTCGGAAAGCAGGTGTGGACGCATCCGAGGTAGAGCTTGTCATTGTGGCCACGATTACCGGAGATACGGATACACCGAGTACGGCCTGCAAAGTACAGGCGCAGATCGGTGCAGACCATGCGGTGGCATTTGATATAAATGCGGCATGCTCCGGCTTTCTGTACGGGCTTCATGTGGCAGATGCATTTTTCAAGAGCGGTATTTATAAAAATGCACTGGTCATCGGGGCGGAGAGCCTGTCGAAGATTGTGGACTGGACAGACCGCGGGACCTGCGTGCTTTTTGGAGACGGGGCAGGTGCTGCATTTCTGACGGCATCGGAAGAAGGCGGAATCCTTTCTCAGTCTGTAGGAAGTAATGGTGAGAAATGGGAAGTGCTTTCCTGCCCGAAGGGCGGATACCTGCAGATGAATGGACAGGAAGTCTTTAAGTTTGCAGTAAGGACCGTTCCACTGTGCGTGGAAGATGCCCTGGAAAAAGCGGGTATGAAGGCAGATGATGTAGATCTGTTCTTGCTGCATCAGGCAAATGTGAGAATCCTTCAGTCTGTAGCGAAGCGATTAAAGCAGCCGGAAGAGAAATTCCCTATGAACATGAATGAATGCGGCAATACATCCGCAGCCAGTCTGCCGATTCTGATGGCGCAGCTTGATGAACAGGGAAGATTTCACAGAGGAAACAAAGTGGTACTGTCCGGATTCGGTGCAGGACTGACCTGGGGCGCATGTGTCATCGAGTGGTAAAAAATCCCCTTGACAAACAGGCACGACGCAGATATACTTTGAATGTCAAAGTAATTAAGGCAGATACAAAAATATCCCGCCCAGGTGGGGACAATGAATGGATAATAAAAGGAGAAGAAACACCATGTTAGAAAAAATTAAAGAGATGATCGCAGAGCAGTTAAACGTAGACGCAGCAGAGATTACTGAGGCTACTTCTTTCAAAGATGACCTGGGAGCTGATTCCCTGGACCTGTTTGAGCTGGTAATGGCTCTGGAAGAGGAGTACGGTGTTGAGATTCCGTCTGAGGATCTTGAGAAAATCACAACCGTAGGCGCTGTTATGGATTATCTGAAATCCAAAGGCGTAGAAGCATAAGCAAAGAGGCGAGCGAAGTATGAAGACGAGAGTTACAGAACTTTTAGGAGTGGAGAAACCGATTATTCAGGGCGGTATGGCCTGGGTGGCAGAGTCTCATCTGGCAGCAGCGGTCTCCAATGCAGGCGGCTTCGGAATCATCGGTGCAGCTAATGCACCGGCAGAGGTAGTTCGGAATTATATCAGGGAAGCAAAAGAGATGACAGATAAGCCTTTCGGTGTGAACATCATGCTCATGAGCCCCTATGCGGCAGATATTGCCCAGGTAGTGGTAGAGGAAAAGGTTTCAGCCGTTACTACTGGTGCAGGAAGCCCGGAGCAATATATGGAACAGTGGAAAGCTGCCAATATCAAAGTCATCCCGGTTGTCGCTTCCGTAGCTCTCGCAAAACGTATGGAGCGCTGCGGTGCAGATGCGGTGGTTGCAGAGGGTACCGAGTCAGGCGGACATATCGGACAGGCAACGACCATGACGCTGGTTCCGCAGGTGGTTGACGCAGTATCTGTTCCGGTCATTGCCGCAGGCGGCATTGCAGACGGCAGAGGTATGGCAGCAGCTTTCATGCTGGGGGCTGAGGCTGTTCAGATCGGAACCCGCTTCTGCGTAGCTGATGAATGTCAGATCCATGAGAATTACAAACAGCGTATCCTGAAAGCCAAAGACATTGATTCCGAGGTGACGGGAAGAAGCCACGGACATCCGGTGCGGGGCTTAAGAAACAAGATGACCCGTGAATACCTGAAGCTGGAAGCAGAGGGAGCATCCTTTGAACAGCTGGAAAATCTGACTCTGGGAGGCCTTCGCAAGGCAGTTGTGGAAGGTGATGTGGATAATGGTTCCGTACTGGCAGGACAGATTGCAGGTATGATCACGAAACGCCAGAGTTGTCAGGAGATCGTGGATGAGATTCTGACTCAGGCAGAGAAATTGCTGAAATAACTATTCAGAGCCACATTCGCAAAATCGCCTCTGCGAGGCTTTTCTTTTGCTCATGTATGGCTTCTCGCCATATACATGCACCAAAATATACGCCTTCATGTAAACATGAGTCGTATATTTATGGGCATGTGCATGGCTCTGAATAGTTTGCAATCTGCGGCAGGCAGATTTGTGAGAACAGAGCCGCTGGAACATTTCCGTGGTTCTGTTTTTTTAAATATATACTTTGAAATTCAAACTATATAAAGGAGAATACAATGTCTAAAATTGCATTTATGTTCCCGGGGCAGGGAGCCCAGTATACGGGAATGGCAAAAGATTTTTATGATACATTTCCGGTGAGCCGTAAAGTATTTGAGGATGCATCGGAGGCATCAGGCCTGGACATTCCGGCACTTTGCTTTGAGGAAGACGAGCGTCTGAATCAGACAGAATACACCCAGATCTGCATGCTCACCGCAGAGGCAGCGATTTTAAAAGCGGTTGAGGAACAGGGAGTGACCTCTTCTGTTAATGCCGGATTGAGCCTTGGTGAGTATGGTGCGCTGATTGCGTCTGGAGTTATGAGTGAAAAAGATGCATTTTCCGTAGTCCGTAAGAGAGGTATTTACATGCAGGAAGCGGTTCCCACCGGTGGAGCCATGACGGCAGTGCTGGGACTTGACGCAGCTGTCATTGAAGAGGTATGTGAGAAGACAGAAGGTATCGTCTCTATTGCAAATTACAACTGTCCGGGACAGATCGTTATCACAGGAGAAGAGGCAGCGGTAGCCCGTGCGGCAGAAAGCCTGAAAGAAGCAGGTGCCAAGAGAACGGTTGCGTTGAAAGTCAGCGGACCGTTCCACTCCAAAATGCTGACCGGAGCAGGTGAGAAACTTGGCGAAGCACTGAAAGAGGTAGAGCTTCATGCGTTCTCTACTCCGTATATTACCAATGTGACCGCAGATTATGTGACCTCCCCCGCAGGAGTAAAAGAACTTCTTCGTCTGCAGGTATCCTCCAGCGTTCGGTGGCAGCAGTCAGTAGAACGGATGATT
This sequence comes from Hominiventricola sp., assembly GCF_057604405.1. NCBI lineage: Bacteria > Bacillati > Bacillota > Clostridia > Lachnospirales > Lachnospiraceae > Hominiventricola > Hominiventricola sp. The sequence goes on along the minus strand of NZ_DBLYVB010000006.1, from coordinate 12,571 downwards.
GCAGATGGTGTGGATACCTTTGTGGAGATCGGACCTGGCAAGACTTTATCCGGATTTATGAGAAAGATCGACCGCAGTGTGAAGACCCTGAACATTGAAAATATGGCTGATTTTGAGAAAGCCATGGCAGAGCTGAAAGGAGAGTAAGCATGCTGGAAGGAAAGATTGCTCTGGTAACCGGAGCTGCAAAAGGAATTGGAAGAGCCATTGCACTGGCACTGGCTGCAGATGGAGCGACTGTGATTGTAAATTACAATGGCTCTGCACAGAAGGCAGAGGCTGTGGTAGACGAGATTAAAGCGCTGGGAAAAGACAGTGAGGCTTATCAGTGTAATGTGGCAAATACCGCAGACGTGGATGCCATGATCAAGGATGTGATCAAACGATATGGAAGTCTTGACATCCTGGTGAATAACGCAGGTATTACCCGCGACAATCTGATTATGAAAATGTCAGAGGAAGATTTTGATGCGGTCATTGATGCGAACTTAAAGGGATGCTTTAACACGATTAAGGCAGTAAGCCGTCAGATGCTCAAGCAGCGTGCAGGACGGATCATCAATATTACCTCCGTATCCGGTATTCTTGGAAATGCAGGCCAGGCAAATTATGCAGCATCCAAGGCGGGCATCATCGGTCTTACCAAGACCATGGCAAGAGAGCTGGCAAGCCGCGGTATCACGGTCAATGGCATTGCGCCGGGCTTCGTGGATACGGAGATGACCCAGGTGCTCTCTGATGAGGTAAAAGAGGCAGCGACGAAGCAGATTCCGCTGGGACGTTTCGGAAAGCCGGAAGACATTGCCAATATGGCAGCTTATCTGGCATCTGAAAAGGCAGCATATATAACAGGACAGATTATCAGCGTAGACGGAGGTATGGCGATCTGATGAGAAGAGTAGTAGTAACCGGTATGGGAGCCATCACTCCCATGGGATTGAATGTAAAAGAGTATTTTGATAACATTAAAGCAGGAAATCATGGATTTACCACCATTTCCAAATTTGACGCTTCTGAGTATAAAGCGCATGTGGCAGCAGAAGTCAAAGGATTTGTTGCAAAAGAATACATGGATTTTAAGGCAGCAAAGAGAATGGAGCCGTTTTCCCAATATGCAGTGGCAGCAGCAAAAGAGGCCATGGAACAGGCAGGACTTGATATGAGCAAAGAAGACCCATATCGTGTAGGATGCTCTATCGGTTCCGGTATCGGAAGTCTTCAGGTAGTGGAAAAAGAGTATACCAAACTGGTAGAAAAAGGACCGAATCGTGTGAATCCGTTGATGGTGCCCATGATGATTTCCAATATGGCAGCAGGAAATGTTTCCATCGCTTATGGCCTGAAAGGTAAGAGTCTTAACGTAGTAACTGCCTGTGCAACCGGAACGCATTCTATTGGTGAGGCTTACAGAAGCATCCAGACCGGTGATGCAGACGTAATGCTGGCAGGCGGAACCGAGAGCTGTATCTGCCCCATCGGTGTAGCTGGATTCGCAGCACTGACTGCTCTGTCCGGAAGTGAGGATCCGGAGCGTTGCTCCATTCCCTTTGACAAAGACCGCGATGGATTTGTCATGGGCGAGGGCGCTGGTGTGGTTATTCTGGAGGATCTGGAACACGCAAAGGCAAGAGGAGCACACATTCTGGCAGAAGTAGTCGGATATGGTGCCACCAGTGATGCTTACCACATCACTTCTCCGGCGGAGGACGGAATGGGAGCTGCTACCGCAATGAAATGGGCAGTCGAGGAATCCGGTACCGCTATGGAAGATATTATGTACATCAATGCACATGGAACCAGTACCCATCATAATGACCTTTTCGAGACCCGTGCCATCAAGCTGGCCTTCGGCGAGCACGCAAAAGAGATGAAGATCAACTCTACCAAATCTATGATCGGACATCTTCTGGGTGCAGCAGGTGCGGTTGAGTTCATCACCTGTGTGAAAGAGATGGAAGAAAGCTTTGTCCATGTAACCAGAGGTCTGGAACATCCAGACGAGGAACTGGATCTTGATTATGTACAGGGTCACGGTGTGGAGATGGATCTGGAGTATGCATTGTCCAACTCTCTTGGCTTTGGCGGACACAATGCAAGTATTCTGATTAAGAAATACGCGGAGTAAGAAAAAAGCGGCGAAGCGGCTCCGGACAGAAAGGAAGTATACATATGGTAATGGATATTAAAGAAATCATGGAAATCATTCCTCATCGGCAGCCGTTTCTGCTGATCGACCGGATCGAGGAACTGGAACCGGGAAAAAGAGCGGTAGGCAAGAAATGTGTGACTTATAATGAGCCGTTCTTTAACGGACATTTTCCCCAGGAACCGGTTATGCCAGGTGTCCTGATTCTGGAAGCTCTGGCCCAGACCGGTGCAGTGGCAATCTTAAGCCAGCCGGAAAATAAAGGGAAGACGGTTTATTTCGGTGGGATCGATAAAGCGAAATTCAAACGGAAAGTCGTTCCGGGTGACGTGCTGACACTGGAACTGGAAATTGTGAAGCAGAAAGGACCCATCGGTGTGGGTACCGCAAAGGCGACGGTAGATGGAAAATTGGCCGCTTGCGCAGAGATGACATTTGCGGTAGGTTAAAAAAAGGAGGCAATGTGCCTCCTTTTTTTTATACCTGCAATTGATCATAGATCTCCATAATTTCGTCTTTGGTAGCCAGTAGTTCAGAAAAGGCACTGGCGCTGCCTGCGGCAAGGGCCATGCGGAAGGCATGTGCATAATCATGCTGTTCCAGCCAGCCGGTGAGAAAGCCTGCGACCATGGAATCACCGGCACCGACAGCGTTGACCAGTCGGCCCTTTACGGCGTCAGAAGTATAGACTTCTCCATTTTCTGCTACGAGAGCGGCACCTTTTCCGCCCATGGAAACCAGAACGTTTCGTGCCCCCTGCTTCTGCAGTTCCTTCGCATAAGGGATAACTTCCTCATGGGTATTAAATTCCAGACAGAAAAGTTCTCCCAGTTCATGATTATTCGGTTTGATCAGGAAGGGATGATATTTCAGCACATTGGTGAGCAGATCCTTAGTGGCATCTACAACTGTCAGGATTTTCCGATCCTGCAGCCGTGCCAGAATATCTTCATAAGTGGATGCAGGCATAGAAGTGGGAATACTTCCAGCCAGGATGAGAATATCTCCTTCCTGCAGCTGATCAAGCTTCTGCAAGAGAGCTTCTATATGAGTGGGTTCAATGACCGGTCCCTGTCCGTTGATTTCTGTTCCGTCATAGTTCTTTAACTTCAGGTTGATGCGGGAACATCCTTTTTCCAGCTTAATAAAATCACTTTTAAATCCAATCGTTTCAATTCGGCGGAGAATCTCATCGCCGACAAAACCTGCGGTAAATCCAAGGGCAGTGCTGTCCATACCGAGATTTTTCAGAACCGTGGATACGTTGAGTCCCTTGCCGCCGGGGAGCATCAGTTCCGTGTCTGTCCGGTTCGTATTCCAGAGCTTAAAATCCTTTACGGATACAATATAATCAAGAGAGGGATTGAATGTCACAGTATAAATCATGATGCCGACCTCCGTTAAAATTTTCTCAAACAGAGAAATTATATCATGAATGGGAAGGAAAAGGGATATATTTAGAAAAATTTCAGAAAAAATAACTTTGTTGTGAGTCATAATAATGCTATAATAATGTCACACAGAAAGGAGGTATTTATTATGCCGACAATTATGCCGATTAGGGATTTGAGAAATACCAGTGAAATATCAGAATTAGCTCATAAAAAACAGGAACCTATTTTTATAACCAAAAACGGATACAGTGATCTTGTTGTGATGAGTGCAGAATTATACGAACGTTTTGCCCAGATCAATAAGATTGATCAGGCTATTTTTGAAGCAGAGGCAGAAGTGAACGATGGTGCGGAACCGATAGCATTGGACAGTGCGATGGAAAGGCTGAATAAGAAATACCATGGATAAATATGAAGTAATGTTATATCCAAAGGCTTTTCGGGATATTGATGATATTTATGCTTACATTGCACTTGATAAATTGTCACCTGAGAATGCAAGAGGTCAGACGGACAGGATCTGGACAGCATTAAAAAAATTAGAAATATTTCCAGAAGCCCATCAGGACCGTGTGATGGGAAGATATGCAGGAAAAGGATATAAACAATTAGTGATAGACAATTATATTGCTATCTATAAGATTGATGAAAATAAAAAGCGGGTTTATGTTGTAACGATTCAATATCAGGGGCGTGATGTTTAGAATCAGGCGATTTTAAGCTAAGATCTTGTGCAACAGGACATCGTTAGAACAGGAATGGTAGAATCTATGAAGAAAAGAGCAAAAATTTTGGTAATAGGAAGCTTTATGATGGATTTAATTGCTTCCGCGCCAAGAGTACCTAAATTGGGAGAAACCGTAATTGGAACTTCTTTTCAGACGGCCCCTGGTGGAAAAGGAGCTAATCAGGCATTGCAGTGTGCGAGACTGGGCGCAGATGTTACTATGGTTGGCTGTGTAGGAACGGATGCATTTGGACAGGAGATGTTGGATGTCCTGAAGCAGGCAGGAATTGATGTATCTCATGTGAAAATCAGTCATAAAAACTTCAGCGGTGTCGGACATATTCAGCTGGAAGTAAGGGAAGATGGGGTACAGAATCGGATTCTGGTTGTGCCGGGAAGTAACTATGATCTGGATCCGGAAGATCTGACCTGGTTAAAGGAGAGCATCAGCAGTTATGACCTGCTGATGCTGCAGCTAGAACTTCGGATGGATACGATCAAGGCAGCAGCAAAGATGGCACATGGAGCCAAAGTCCCGGTAATGCTCAATCCGGCCCCGGCTGCTGTATTAGACGATGATCTTCTTTCCTGCATTGCCTATGCGTCTCCGAATGAGCATGAGGCCGCATTATTAAGTGGACTTCCTTTAAAAGCAGATGCTCACGGTGTGGATCCGAAAGATCTTGATGCAGTGGTTCAAAATCTGCGTGCAAAGGGAATTGGAAAACTGATGATTACCCTGGGAAGCAACGGAGCCATCTTATGTGATGGGGAATACAAAATTCAGGTTCCCTGTGTTCATATGCCGAACGTAAAAGATCCGACAGCAGCGGGAGATTCTTTTGTTGCTGCTTTCTGTACCGGTGTGGCCGGAGGACTTTCCGAGGAAGAGGCGCTTCGCATGGCAGCTTATACAGCAGCCATTACGGTATGTGGAATGGGTGCAATGCCGTCTCTGCCGACTATGGAGCAAGTGCTTGCACTTATGAAAGAACGGGGTGAACTGGAATTAGCGAATAAGCTGAGCAAATAAAAAAGAGGGGACTTTTCAGTCCCCTCCTGTGTTCTGTTATCCTTCGATAGAAACGTATTTTTTCTGCTCAACAGCAGGTTTTGCTTCTTTCTTCGGAACGAAGAGTTTCAGGATACCATGTTTAAATTCGGCCTTGATATCCTCTTCGGTCACATCTTCACCAACATAGAAGCTACGTTGGCAGGAACCGGTATAACGTTCACGGCGGATGTATTTACCGGATTTCTTATCTTTCTCATCCTCATCCAGACCCTTGGCTGCGCTGATGGTCATGTAACCGTTATTCAGCTCCACCTTGATTTCCTCTTTCTTGAATCCCGGAAGGTCCATCTCCAGAGTATAACCATCATCGTGTTCCTGAATATCGGTCTTCATCAGATTAGCTGCATGGTGACCATAAAGCTTTTTCTCAGCTTTCGTATCATCATAGAACGGAAAATCAAAGAAATCATCAAATAAATTCGTATTAAAAATGCTCGGCATCAACATAAGTCATCTCTCCTTAAAAATAAAATTTATATTCAAAATGTTTAAAGTTACTTCCCGGCGGTTTCCCGCCGGGAGAGTCAGTTATCCTTCAATGGAAACATATTTCTTCTGCTCAACAGCAGGTTTTGCTTCTTTCTTCGGAACGAAGAGTTTCAGGATACCATGTTTAAATTCGGCCTTGATATCCTCTTCGGTCACATCTTCACCAACATAGAAGCTACGTTGGCAGGAACCGGTATAACGTTCACGGCGGATGTATTTACCGGATTTCTTATCTTTCTCATCCTCATCCAGACCCTTGGCTGCGCTGATGGTCATGTAACCGTTATTCAGCTCCACCTTGATTTCCTCTTTCTTGAATCCCGGAAGGTCCATTTCCAGAGTGTAACCATCTTCATGTTCCTGAATATCGGTCTTCATCAGATTAGCTGCGTGATGACCATAAAGCTTTTTCTCAGCTTTCGTATCATCATAGAACGGAAAATCAAAGAAATCATCAAATAAGTTTGTATTAAAAATGCTCGGCATCAACATAAGTCATCTCTCCTTAAAAATAAAATCTATATTCAAAATGTTTAAAGTCACTTCCCGGCGGTTTCCCGCCGGGAGAGTCAGTTATCCTTCAATGGAAACATATTTCTTCTGCTCAACAGCAGGTTTTGCTTCTTTCTTCGGAATGAAGAGCTTCAGGATACCATGCTTAAATTCAGCTTTGATATCCTCTTCGGTCACATCTTCACCAACATAGAAACTACGCTGGCAGGAACCGGTATAACGTTCACGGCGGATGTATTTACCGGATTTCTTGTCCTTCTCATCTTCATCCAGACCTTTGGCTGCGCTGATGGTCATATAACCATTGTTCAGTTCAATCTGAATTTCCTCTTTCTTGAATCCCGGAAGATCCATCTCCAGAGTGTAACCATCTTCATGTTCCTGAATATCGGTCTTCATCAGATTAGCTGCGTGATGACCATAAAGCTTTTTCTCAGCTCTGTCGTCGTAAAACGGAAAATCAAAGAAATCATCAAATACGTTATCATTAAAAATACTAGGCATCAACATAAGTCATTTCTCCTTTCAGTCAACCTCATATTTATTTGTCATTATCTGGAACTCTGAATCAGGAACCTTATCTTTTTGTTTCCCTTTCCTTTGTTCTAGTTGTACTATAGCACGCATTATTAGCACTGTCAAGAGGTGAGTGCTAATTTTTTGTGAACTTTCTGTGAACTTTAAAAAACAGAAAAAAAGCAGGGCGAAATTCGTCCTGCCAAAAGAAAATAGATGAGGTTAAAGGTAATAGCAGTGGGAGCTGCAGCCTTGTGGAAAAAGCTGCTCCCGCATATTCAGCTGAAAGTCTTTTTCAGAAGCGCTTGTTTCCAGTATCGCCAGTGCTTGCCGGAGCATGCGGATATCTTGTTCCATAAAGTCTGTATAATTGCCGCGGCCTACCAGTTTCAGGTGAGTAATGCCGATTTCCCGGAGCCGGTAAAGGGCGCAGAGTCCGCATCCGGTAGCACCGCAGAGATAGCCATCCGGAAGATCAGAATCGTTCGGCACATCTGTTTGCGACGAAGCAGCAGGCACTGACGGCCGAAGCTGTCTGAGAGATGAGTCATCACAAGATTCCCTTAAAGGCTCCAGCCAGTAGGGAATCCGGCACAGGTGTCCAAGCTCATCGCAGTGGAGAGAATTACAGAAGGCACCGGTAAACTGGCACATTTCATTGAGGATGAATGCCTCAAATTCTGTCCTGGACCGCAGACCGCCATGGGATTTTTCTGCGTTGATGACTGCTTTCATATCGTCAAAGCTGTTCTTTCGATGAAAAATTACTCTTTTTAAAGAAAATTGCTGGAAAAAATCGACCATTCGGCTGTTGACTTCCCCGGTTTCGCCGCTTAAATGAATCTCACAGTCAATGTTATGTTCCCGAAGATACAGAATGAGCGCCGGGTCGGCAATAATATAACTCTGAAATCCAAGGCACATACAGGCTTTCATGATCTTAGCGATCTCTGGATACTGCTCCGGCAGATAGAAAAGAGAGTTGAAGGTCAGATGAACCGGACGCTGATAGTCCCGTATCATGGATGCCAGGATTTCCAGCTCGGAGAAAGCACCCAGCTGTACATTGGAGCAGAGTACTTCCCTCCTGTTAAGAGGCATCATGGTGTCGTATTTCTGCGTCCAGGAATAAGGAACATACCCGCAGAAGAATTCATCGGCACCCGCTTCGCTAAAACGAATATATTCATCGACAGATCCAAGTCCAACAGTCAGTTTCATAAAGATTCTCCATTAAAATAAAATTACAGAAGATTGACAACCAGACGGTCAACGCCTTCTCGTAGCCATCCACCAAGCAGTTCCGGCGACTGAAGAATCCCGGTATCCAGTGCAAACAGGGAATTATATCGTCCGAGCATGTGAAGGTGAGCCGGATAGAGAAAGGCATATTCCCTGCACCAGTGGGGGCAGTCCTTTGGGAGTGTCTGTGCGCCGCGACTGCCTCTTTTGCAGCGGGCATAGAGTGGACAGTACTGGGAGGTGTTGGTCTGGTAAAAGGGCAGATGAAGGCTGTGCTTTCCTTCCGGCAGTTCCGGAAGATAACCACAGGATTCCCATTCATACCGTGTGATCCTGCAGGTTTCGGCAAGAAAATTTCGATAAAAATCTGCATTTATGCTGTTTTCGGAGAGGGCGGAAAGTTCCCCTTTCTTATAAGAAAGACGTGGATCTTTCCGGCGTTTGTTGATAAGTACTCCAAGAATAGGGTGCAGCTGTGGAAAGTCTGTCAGAAGGTCTGCCATAGCCCAGTCATTGACGACAATTTCCACGGTCGTCTGGTGTTTCTGGCACCAGAAATTTAATGTTTCGAGCAGCTGCTGAATTGGTTTCAGCATAAACTCCCGCAAATAAGAAAAGGAAAGGGTCATTGCCAATCCATCTGCCCAGGCCTTGTCCATAAGCGCAAACAGGACATCTTCTTTCGGGAACAGCAGATGACAGAACTGATTTCCAATATAAAGGCGAGTCAGCTGCAGCCGGGACAATGGATGCCAAGATAGATGGTTAGATGCCCAATATTGGGAGAGCCAGTCTGAAAAATTCATATTCAGATAAGAAGTGTAAAGTTCCGGACGGTCCAGTTCGATCGACAGTTCCGGAGTATCTGTATTCAGAAATGAAAAATCCGGCAGATCATCCGGTTTCTGAAACCATGCCTGTTTTTGAGCAGCGAAGGTTTCGAAGTGTATGTTCTCCTGTTCCGCCGGATATCCGGTGAGCGCCATGGAAAGCTCGCTGTCGTCTTCGGTCAACTTCAGGTTGACATAAGATCCATACCAGCCCAACAATGCATTTACAGCAGAGCGATAGACGGGATCTTTTGTGAGTACAGTATATTCATAAAAATAATCATATCGCTGCTCGAAGGAAAAGGAGGTGACAGAAAGGGATACTTCTTGATAGGAAGAAAGTTCCATCTGCCAGAAAGCAAGGCGGATATTCACCGGGGCGGAACATGGTTTTGCGGTACGAAACCGGAACCCTGTTTCAGAAAATTCTGTAATGCGTATCTCTTTTTTATTTACAAATGCGCTGAGGAGTCCAAAAGGAATCATAGGAACTCCAAAAAGTTCCGGCGGTATAAGGGTCATGAGATTACTCCTGTATTAGATGTTTCCGGATCAGAAGATCCCGGTGATGAAGATTTCAAGTCCAATGAAAACCAGAATCACACCGCCGAAAACAGTTGCTCTGTCTGCAAATCGGGTTCCAAATTTTTTGCCGATGATCAGACCGGAATAGCTGATGCAAAAGGTAGTGGCAGCAACGATCAGGGAACAGACGAAAGCCATGACAAAACCATAATCAGCAATGGTAAATCCGACAGATAACGCATCGATGGAGGTGGCAATTCCCTGCATCAGAAGGCCGGCAGCTCCAAGGCGGACCACTTCTTCTGCTTCCTCCTCACCGTACAGTCCTTCCCATACCATCTTACCGCCGATATAAAGCAGCAGGAAGAGGGCAATCCATGGAATGAATTTTTCAAATGCCTTGAAGTACTCTACGATCGTGTGAACACAGAACCAGCCGGCCATAGGCATAAATGCCTGGAAAAATCCGAAGGTACCTGCAATAATACACATTTTTTTTGCCCGCATGTGAGGTTCATTGAGTCCATTGGCAAGAGATACGGAAAAGGCATCCATGGCCAGTCCCACACCAAGCAATATGCTGTTAAAGAAAAATAATAGATTCCATTCCACTTTCGACTTCCTCCTGTGTAAGCATTAAAAAACCCAAGTACAGACGAACGACTATACTTGGGTATATGATTCCAAAATGAACAAACTCCATGCTCTTCATGGGATTTTTATTGATGATAGTTTATCATTAGAAAAATGATCTGTCAATGTGGAATCCCATGATTTACAGGAAAAGGAAAGTTGTGTAAGATAAAAGAAGAAATCAGGTGGATGACGGAGGAAAAAAGATGACTTCCAATTATGAAAAACAGGTAGATATCGGCAGACAGTATTTCCTGAAATATGATCCGGAAAAACTGGCGGCGAAATTTCACTTATCAATCGATGAGTCTTATTTATATATCCGGTATCTGGATACGGACTATCGGATTGACCGGAAGACAGCAGCCGTGGAAGGAAAAGTGGAGAATGGCTATGTGGAGTGCCGAGAATATACCATTGTCATGACCATCTATGATATGCTCTGTCACGGAACGGAACAGGAAATCCCGGCGCTTACCGGTGACTGGAAATTGATCGGAAATTTTGCGGCAGCGGGGTCGAGTCCGGATGCCAATCTTTTTGCACAGAAGTATGCAGATGCATTTAATGGAAAAGTGGAAGAATTGAAAGCAGCCTGTAAGATCATGGGCGGCGAGGTGAAAGCTAGGCTTGCCGGTGCGGATGTGACAGCGCAGATTCCGGCTTTTCCGTTCTTCCCGGTGCTTCTTCAGTTCTGGGAGGGAGATGATGAATTTGCTCCGCAGATCCGGATTCTCTGGGACAGTCAGACTATGAAATTTTTAAATTTTGAGACGACGTATTATCTGCAGGGAGATCTGCTGGACCGGCTGGCAGAGATTTTACAGGTAGCGGTTTGATACAGAATGGCGAGTTGATTTTCGGTCAACTCACAGTATAATAAAGCGGAGTAAATGATAGAGGGGATAGCAATGAAAATTGTAGTATTTGATGGAAGTCCGAGACTTCATGGAAATACAGAAATTATGTGCGGTGCATTTGCGTATTTGCGAATATCTTGATTGTGATATTGGCACTATATGCGAGGTTGTACGCTTGACCAAGGAATTAGGAGGAAATATGGGATTTATTCAAAATATCGTTGATCAGCATCAAAAGAAAGTTCAAGAACGAAACAATGCTTGTAATGATTTGATTTCTCGTATAGATGATGCTCTGCACGATGCCAAATCAATATTTTCCGCACCGCAAGTGTTTATCGATCCACACACCGAAACCGAGTGGAGAATCAGGAATAGTGGAATATTAGCTGATTCCGAAGAGCATAAAATTCTACAACTGAAAAAGGCTGCTAAATATAAACTACTATCCGAAAAGCAACTTGAATTGGTTGATGTTGTTCGTTCTATGTCACATCAAATTCTTCAACATAACGAGCGAGTTGCGAGCATGAAAGTACAAGCGGCGTATGATCTTATTGGTGACGTTGAGGGGCGAAAACTTGATCAACAGCAGATGACCTGTATTGTCAAAGAAGCGCATAACCACTTGGTAATAGCCGGTGCCGGAACAGGAAAAACAACAACCGTTGTCGGCAAAATCAAGTATCTGCTTAAAACGGGTAAATGTTTGCCGCAGGATATTTTAGTGCTATCATTCACAAATGCTTCTGCATCGGAGATGAGTGAACGTATTTCTGCTGAGACTGGACACAGTATTGCGGCATCGACATTTCACAAACTTGGGTTGAATATTATTTCGCAAGTTAATGGTATAATGCCGAAAATCACGCAAATCAGTTTACGAAAATTTGTTAAGGAGCAGCTTTTGCTGAATATGCAGTCCGATACATATCTCAATTTGCTGATTTTGTATCTGCTGTATAATCGTGTGGTGGCAAAATCAGAATTTGAGTTCAAAACGCAGAAAGAATATGATGAATATCTGAAATTGAATCCGCCGACCACCGTTAATAATGAAACGGTGAAAAGCTACGGAGAAATGGATATTGCCAATTTTCTGATGCAAAATGGCATACAGTACGTTTATGAGTATCCATATGAAATTGACACACGCACCAGCGAGTATGGTCAATATCATCCCGATTTTTATCTACCCGATTACCAAATTTATATTGAGTATTTTGGAATCAACCGAAAAGGAGAAGTCCCGCCTTATTTCAAAGCTACGAAGGGAATAAGTGCGACGGAAGCCTACCGTGCCTCTATGGAATGGAAACGTTCTATGCATCGTGAATATAAGACCATAATGATTGAGTGCTATGCTTATGAGAAACTGGAGGGCAATTTACTTAATTCCTTGAAAGAAAAATTGGAAGCCGCATCCGTTGTCTTAGCTCCGAAATCCTCAAAAGAACTGTGGACACAAGTTGTCGCCGAGGGCAATTCGTTGCTTGATGGTATCATTGAATTGTTTGAAATGATGTTGTATAAATAAAGTTGACACCTTATTCTCAAGGAATTCATGTATAATAAAAGAGAATAAGGAGGAACTCTCAATGTCACGAACCCAACGTAAATA